>DXHZ01000034.1 GCA_019113145.1 Candidatus Avanaerovorax faecigallinarum | reverse complement strand
GAGAAGGGCCCGGCCGTACTCTATGCACGCGGTGTTAGGCATGAGCGATGATGCTGAAAGAGTCTTCTTCACAGTCTTCTTTGCGAGAAGAGGCTCGGCGTCTTCCGGCCTTCCCTCTGCCATACAGATGAGAATCAAAAGCATGGCGGCCTGGGTCTTGTAGATTTCGGGAACCTTTGCGGCTTTTGTCATAGTTCGGCAGATCGTCTCCGCCTCATCGAACCTTCCCTCGTCGAAACGCTTTTCGGCCAGGCTCTGCAGAAACCCTATCTCAAGGACGTTGCCCCGGTCGCAGATTCCGGCTGCATCTTCCGCGCCCGCGCGTCCCGCCGCGGCGAACATCTCCTCCGGAAGGTCCTTAAGTCTCACGTCCCGGCACTGGGCTTCGTACATGGAAAGCGCCAGGTTGAAAAAGTCGTTTGTATCCGAAGCCGACAAAAGGTGCCGCATATTGTAACCGTCGTTTGGAACTCCGCCTATCTTAAGGGGAATAAGGTTTATAAGTCCCAGATAGACGCCCACCAGCGCAAAACATATAAAGAAAACCTTGACAGCCGTCAGAACCGGTCCTTCCGCGTCAAGGCAGAAGGCGGAGGCCGCGGCCAGGGCCGCTCCGATCAGGTTGAACAGGCCGCCGCCCAGATTGTACAGAAAAGCCGGGTTTTCTTTCCCGGTCAGGTTTTTTGGAGGGCTCAAAAGGCACTGGCCTCCCGTGCCGGGCATCTGAAAACGGCCGTGGACGATTTTGTTTTCCTTCTTAACCCAAATATGGCTTCCCGCCCTGTAGGACAGAAAACCATACCCTGTGGCGAGCCCCATGACCAGGTGGCCGCCTTCGTGAATCAGCACGTGAATGAACATCGAAAGGTAGAGGGAAACGACCAGGGCCGCCAGCATGGCGAACATTCCCGCTCCGGAAAAGCCCTCTTCCGAAAGGGCTTCCATTCCGAAGTATCCGGCCGCGCCGCCGACAAAAGCGGCAATCCCCACCAGCGCAATACCGCCTATACGGTTTTTTATTTTTTTCTTCATTTATCCTTCCATGCGCTCCTTTAAAATTCTCAAAGCGTGAACGTACCCGTCAAAACCTTCGCCCATGACGGTTCCGATGCAGCCTTTGCGGACGTATGAAACCTGACGGAAATCCTCACGCTCCGCAACGTCCGATATGTGAACCTCCACGGCCGGAATTCCCACGGCCTTTACGGCGTCCAGAAGGGCCACGCTGGTGTGGGTGTAGGCCGCCGGGTTTAAAACGATTCCGTCGTAAATGCCGTAGGCCCGCTGAATCTCATCAACCAGCGCCCCTTCGTGATTGGACTGGAAAAAGTCGACTTCCATTCCTAGGCCGTCTGCGCCCCTCCTGACCGTGTCCAGCAGGTCGTCATAGGTCGCCGGGCCGTATATTTCGGGCTCGCGGATTCCAAGCATATTCAGGTTCGGCCCGTTGATCACCAAAATCTTCATAATACAATTCCTTTCAAATTAGCATTGCATATTCGTCGAAAAGCTGCTGCTTTCCGGTCGGGGCATTAAAATGAAGGTGAGATAGCGGGACGCAGACAGCATTCCGCAGAAGGAGTGCAGCCGAAAGCGAGGGAAGGGGCGAAAATTCCGATTCACTGAGCACCGTCACAGGTGCCACGTTTGCGAAGTGAGGGATTTCCGCCTCTTCCCACGCTGTATCGAGTGCCGACTTCGAGGACAGCTGGCGAAGTCCCGTTATCTCTCTCTTGTTTTGCCCCGACCTGAAAGCCCGCCTTTACACTTCGCTGTAACTTCCCAGATATCTGAACTCTCTGGACATCTCCTCCAGCTGGTTCATCATGCGGGCGAACTCTTCGGCGTAAACCTCGGCCTCTATGTCAAAGTAGAACATGAACTCGAATTCTCTTTCAGGAAGCGGACGGCTCTCCAGCTTTACAAGATTGATTCCCAGAGCGTAGAACCTTGAAAGCACGTTGTAGAGGGAACCCGGCTTGTGGTCCACCACCAGCATAAGGCTCGTCTTGTTTGCGCCCGGATATATCTCCAGATTTTTGGAGATGCAGATGAATCTGGTGTAGTTGTTGTCGTTGTCCTGAATGGCTTCCTCGACGAACTCCAGGCCGTAGAGCTTTCCGCAGGAGTATGATGATATTGCCGCAATGTCGTCTCTGCCCGACTCCGCCACCATCTTCGCAGCCTCGGCGGTGTTCTCCAGAACCGTTATCTTTGCCATCGGGAACTGCTTCAGGTAGTCCTCGCACTGGGCGATTGCCTGCTCGTGGGACACGATTTCCCTGATGTTTTCCTTCTTAACGCCTTTCTTTGCCAGAAGGTTGTGGTCGATTCTGAGGCGTATGCTCCTTACGATGTGGAAGTTGTATTCCATCATCAGATCGTAAACCTGATTTACGGAACCGGCGCTGCTGTTTTCAACGGGCAGGATTCCGTACTGGCACAGGCCCTGATTTATTGCGGCAAAAACGCCTTTGAAGTTCTTCATGTACATGATTTTAGGCATTTTGAACAGTTTGTCGCAGGCCGCCTGAGAGTATGCTCCCTCCACGCCCTGACACGCAACCACGGCCTGAGCCGGGAATACCTTCGGCGTCGTCTCCAAGGTTTTCTTTATGGTCTTTACCAGGTCGCTGTCGCCCTGGGTAGCCTTCCTCTGGTGATCCTTGCTCATATCCATCAGCGTTCCCCAGAGCATTCTGTTGTAAAGGGCCATATCGGGAGAAGACATATCCGTAATCTTATCCAGAAGAGCTCTCTCTCTCAGCTCGTCGGTGATAGGAAGATCGTGCTCCTTCTTGTAAACGGCGATTTTTTCCGCCACATGCATTCTCTCCTCCAGCTTTTCCACCAGTTCTCTGTCAATCCTGTCAATGTCAGCTCTGTAGTCGTCTAAGTTCATCAGTTCTTTCCTCCTAAAATAATGTCTAAAACGGTTATTGCCGCGGCGGCCTCAACGCATGGCGCTGCTCTCATGACCACGCACGGGTCGTGTCTTCCCTTTATCTCAAGGACCGCGTCCTTTTTCTCCGAAAAGCTTATGCTCTTCTGAGGCTTTCCTATGGACGGCGTCGGTTTAAATGCCGCCCTGAAAACTATGGGCATTCCTGTGGTGATTCCGCCCAGGATTCCTCCGTGGTTGTTGGTGCGGGTTCTCACCCTTCCGTCCTCATCATAGTAGAATTCGTCGTTGTTTTCGCTTCCGCGCATTCTCGCCGCCTCAAAGCCTGCGCCGAACTCCACGCCCTTGACCGCGGGAATTCCGAAAACGCAGGAGGCGATTTTGTTCTCTACGCCGCCGAACATGGGGTTTCCGTACCCTGCCGGTACTCCCTCGATGACGCATTCTATGATTCCGCCTACCGAATCGGCGTCAAGCCTTGCCTCTTCAACGGTCTCAAGGAATCCGTCCTTCTTTCCTCCGATTTCCTTTATTTCGGCCTTCACGGTGATTCCCTTCTCCTTCAAAATCTGAAGGGCTATGCCTCCGGCTATGCAAAGAGGCGCCGTCAGACGGCCCGAAAAATGTCCGCCGCCGCTTACGTCCTCCGCTCCGCCGTACTTTATCCTCGCCGCAAAGTCCGCATGGCCCGGCCGCGGAATATCTCTTATGTTATCGTAATCCGAACTTCTGGTGTTGGTGTTTCGTATCACCGCCGCCAGAGGCGCTCCGCAGGTTTTGCCCCCGGCAAGGCCCGAAAGAAACTCCGGTCTGTCCGGCTCCTTCCTGCTGGTGGTATGCTTTCCCTGTCCCGGGGCTCTTCGCGAAAGGAATTCGCCAAGCTCGTCCATATCCACCTCAAAGCCTGCAGGCAGGCCGTCTATTACCACGCCTATGGCCTCCGAATGGGATTGGCCGAATATGGATATTTTCAGGTTTTCTCCGTATGTAGATGACATGTTTCTCTCCTACTTCAAAATCAGATTGCCGTCAAGATTCATCTCTCTCATTCTGTCAAAAAACGCAGGATAGGATTTCCCGACGGCTTCCGCCCCCTCTATGGTTACGGGCTTCCTGCTTATAAGGGACGCGACGGCGGCCATCATCACTATCCTGTGATCGTTATGTCCGTCCGCTTTTCCGCCCTCAAGGCTTCCCTTTCCCCTTATCACCAGTCCGTCCTCAAGCTCGGTCACGTCTGCGCCAAGCCCCGTGAGAACGTCCGTTATGGAAGACAGTCTGTCGCTTTCCTTTATCCTCAGCCGTCCGGCGTTGACTATGCGTGTTTCCCCATTGGCGGCGCATGCGACAAGCGACAGGGCCGGAATCATATCGGGAATGGGCCCCGCGTCCACGGTTATTCCGTGAAGGCTTCCTCTTCTTACGGCGACAAAATCTGCGCCGGTTTCAACATTTGCGCCCATGGCTTTCAGAATGTCCGCTACTGCTTTATCGCCCTGAACCGAATCTCCTCTGAGTCCGCGGCACTTTACGCCTTCTTCGGTGAGAGCTCCTGCCGCCAGCCAGAATGCGGCGTTTGACCAGTCGCCCTCCACCTCGTACACCGGGGTAGCTGAATACCTCCGCCCTCCTTTTATCATGTACTTCGGACGTTCGCCTCCGGACACGCCGATGTCCATACCGAAGTCTCTCATCACCTTCAGGGTCATATCCACATAGGCCGCAGACTCCAGAGGCGTCGTAACCTCTATGACGCTGTCTCCTTCCAGAAGAGGAAGAGCCAGCAGCAGTCCCGTTATGTACTGGGACGATACGTTACCGGGCAAAGTGTACTTTCCCGGCTCAAGCTTTCCTCTCACTTTGAAGGGAACGCTGCCCTGAGGGCTCATTTCGCATCCGTGAGCCGTCATTTCCTCGTACAGCGGTGAAAGAGGCCTTTCGGGAAGTCTTCCCTCCGGCATAAAATCCCCGCTTACTCCAAGGGCCGCCGTAACGGGAAGGAGAAATCTCAGGGTGGAGCCGCTTTCGCCGCACATGAGAACAGCAGGCTTTGTCCGCTCTGTCTCCCCGGGCTTTCCGCCGCGGGAGTCCGGTTCTGCCTCGCCCGGCGCGTCGCCGCAGCCGGCGCCTGATGCGCCCGATAAAGCTTCTTTAAGAGCTTCAAGGCACTTTGCCGTAGCGTCCATGTCCTTTGACGTCTCATCGCATATTATCCTGCAGGCTCCGTCTCCGTTAAGCCCCGACTGAATCTCCGCAAGGGCTGCGCATATCATGGCTCTGTGGGCGTCGGATTTTGACGGAATAACCTTTACCTCTCTCATAGTATCTCCTTAAGCTCTTCCATTGAAATCCTCTTAAGCGCGCACCTGCCAATCCTCTCGGGAACGACTATGTCTATGGACGAACCTTTGCGCTTTTTGTCCGTCTGCATTATACTGTAAATTTCTTCCTTAGTGTATCTTCTCGTAAGGTCAAAGCCCCACAGCTCCAGCATCTTTCTGATTTCTTCTCTGGCGGCGTGATCGCACCAGCCTTGCCTTTCGGCGATTTCGGCCATCATATCCATACCGATTGCCACGGCTCTTCCGTGACTGACATCAAAATCGCTCAGCTTCTCTATGGCGTGGCCTATGGTGTGGCCCAGGTTCAGCATCTGGCGAATCCCTGTGTCGAATTCGTCCTCTTCGACGTATCTCTTCTTTATCTCGACGCACCTTGTAACTATGGGCTCGGGATTTTCCCTTACGTCCTTCACGTCCCTCAGCATGGCGAAAAGCTCCGGATCCGCCAGAACGCCGTACTTTATTACTTCGGCCATTCCGTCGGTGAAGATGTCCTCAGGCAGGGTCTTTAAAAACTCCGGGTCCTGAATCACGAGAGCCGGCTGATGAAACGCTCCGGCAAGGTTCTTTCCTGCCTTCAGGTTTATGGCCGTCTTTCCTCCAACCGAGGAGTCAACCGCCGCAAGAAGGCTTGTGGGAATCTGAATGACTTTGACGCCTCTTAAGAAGGTTGCCGCCGCAAAGCCTGCAATGTCGCCGACCACTCCGCCTCCCAGAGCTATGACTCCGTCCGTTCTCGTAAGGGGAATCCCTGCGAGAAATTCAAGGATTGAAAGATAGGTCTTTCCGTTCTTCGACTCCTCTCCCGCAGGTATTTCCATACTGTAAACTTTAAATCCAATTCGGTTTACAAATTCGCTGACCCTCTTTAAATACAAAGGCCCTACGTTGGAGTCCGTTATTATCGCCATGGAATCGCCTTTTATAATCTCACGGATTTTATTTTCAGCCTCAAGAAGATGCATTGCGCTCCACCTCTTTCTTCCTTTTCTTTCCCTCGGCGAGAAGGTCCTTAAGTTCCCCTTCGTCGCCATCCTTGAGAGCCTTAAGATACCTCTCAAGCTCTCCCATCAGGGTCTCAAGCTCGTAGATAAGGTTATCCCTGTTCTCAAGGAAAAGCTCCGTCCACATGTTCTCGTCAAGGTACGCCACTCTTGTAAAGTCCCGAAAGCTTCCCCCCGTAACCTTTGCGTTGCGGCTCATGGCCGTTTTGCTCTTAATAAAGGCGTTGGACACAAGGTGAGTCATCTGGGACGTGTAGGCTATTATCTCGTCATGCTCTTCGGCCGTCATTACCGCAAAGCGTGTAAATCCTGCCGGCTTAAGGATTTCCTTTATCCTGGTCAGAAGGCCTATATCGTTCATATCCTCCGGCACTATGGCAAAGACCGAGCCTTCGAAGATATCGCCGCTGCTGTTTTTGAAGCCTCCCACCTGCTTTCCCGCCATGGGGTGACCTCCGACGAAGGTGAACCCGTTTTCACGGGCCAGCCTGAATCCCGTTTCGCAGACTTTGCGCTTTATCCCGCAGCAGTCCATGACGATGACTCCCGCAGGTATCTTCCCGGCGTTTTCAGCGAGCCAGTCTATAGCGCCGCCTGTGGTTATGGAAAGGAATACGCAGTCGCACTCTCCCAAATTTTCCGCCGTCAGCTCGCCGTCGATGTCCCCCGACATCTTCGCAAAGTCGGTTATGACCTTGTTCCGGTTCCATGCCAGAACCGTAAAGCTCTTTTTCTTGTACGCTTTTGCCAGCGACCCGCCTATAAGGCCGAGTCCCACAACCCCTATGTTCATCTATATTACCTCTCTTATGGTCTTTATCCTGCTCATTATATCGTCGAACTGGTCAGGAGTTACCGACTGGGCTCCGTCGCAGAGAGCCTTTGCCGGGTTGTTGTGAACCTCTATCATTATGCCGTCGGCTCCGCAGGCCGTCGCGGCCATGGCCATCGGCTTTACGTAGTCGGCTCTTCCCGTGGCGTGACTCGGGTCTACCACCACAGGAAGGTGGGTGAGCTCGTGAAGGGCGCATACCGCGGAGAGATCCAGAGTGTTTCTGGTGTACGTCTCAAAGGTTCTGATTCCTCTCTCGCAGAGTATTACGTTCTCGTTTCCTTCGCTCATGATGTACTCGGCGCTCATGAGAAGCTCCTTGAAGGTGTTGGCAAGGCCTCTCTTTAAAAGGATGGTCTTCTTTGTCTTTCCAAGCTCCTTTAAAAGCTCGAAGTTCTGCATGTTCCTCGCGCCTACCTGGATTACGTCCACGTCCTCAAAGAGCGGAAGGTGGTTGGCGTTCATTATCTCGGTCACGATAGGAAGTCCCGTCTCCTTCTTCGCCTTTACCAGAAGCTCTATTCCGTCGGCTTTAAGTCACTTGAAATCGTACGGCTATGTTCTCGGCTTGAAAGCGCCGCCTCTTAACATGGTGGCTCCCGCCGCCTTTACGCGCCTTGCAACCTCGGTAATCTGCTCCTCCGTCTCCACGGAGCACGGCCCTGCGATTACTGCAAAATTGCCTCCGCCTATCTTTGCGCCGCCAACGTCGATTACTGTGTCCTCAGGGTGGAACTTTCTGTTTGCGTTTTTAAACGGCTCGGTGATTCTCTTGACAAAGTCCACAATATCAAGAAGCTCGAGCATATCGGTATCCACCTTGGTGGTATCTCCGATGAGGCCCAGAACCGTCTGATATTCTCCTACCGACACGTGAACTCTAAGTCCCTGATCCTCAAACCATTTAATAAGCTGGTCTCTCTGCTCCACTGTCGTTCCCTGTTTCAATACGGTAATCATGTTTTCCCTCCTAAATAATCTAAAAGGCCCTGCGTCTTTTCGCCGCAGAGCCTTTCAAAGCAATTTCAGTATTCCGGTGGTTTATTCACAAATTGCTAAAAGTTTTCTATGCAGCAAAAAGACTTTTTCTGTTGGTAAAGAAAAAGTAGTAAAAGTAATATTCTGCTGCAAAGAATAAATTCTTCATCAAAATGTGTTCCTTTCCGAATGATACAACTACAATAACACAGCAGAATTACAAAATCAAGCATTAATTGCGTTCAAACAAATAATTATTTGATTTTTTATGACTTATACACAAATCGGCATACATCTTTACACAATTCTGACCGTCCAGTCCTCTATATTCCAGATGTCCGTCACCACGCCCTCGTAGAATTCCGGCTCGTGGCTTACGAGAACCACCGTTCCTTTAAATTCCACTACGGCTTTCTTAAGGGCCTCCTTCGCCTTGACGTCCAGGTGGTTGGTCGGCTCGTCCAGCACGAGGAAGTTGAAGGTTTTTTGCATCAGCTTGCATATCCTCAGCTTCGCATTCTCTCCTCCGCTCAAAACCCTGACCTGACTTTCCATGTGCTCGTTTGTAAGTCCGCACTGGGCGAGAGCGCGTCTGGCCTGACCGTTGTCGAGGTACGGAAAGTCGTCCCAGAAATCCTGAAGTGTCGTCTTGGAGCTTTCCTCCGCCTCCTGCTCAAAATATGCGGGCTCGGCGTAGTAGTCAAGCTTCACCTCCCCCGAAACCGGAGGAATTATTCCAAGCATTGTTTTTAACAAAGTGGACTTTCCCAGACCGTTTACGCCCTTTATGGCTATTTTCTTTCCCCGCTCTATGTGAAAGGATACAGGCTTTGTCAGAGGCTCATCGTAGCCTATTACCAGATTCTCCGCCTCTACCACGTATTTTCCTGGCGCCCTTGAATACTCAAACCTGAACTTAGGCTCCGGCTTTTCGCTCCGCAACTCTATTTTATCCATCTTGTCCAGCTTTTTCTGGCGGGATTTCGCCATGTTGGTGGTGGCTATGCGGGCCTTGTTTCTGGCGATGAAATCCTCCAGATCCGCTATTTCCTTCTGCTGCTTTTTGTACGCCTGCTCCAGCTGCTCCTGCTTTATCTCGTACATCCGCATGAAGTCGTCGTAATTTCCCGTGTACCTCTCAAGGTGAGCGTCCTCCACATGGTATATTACGTTCACTACGTCGTTCAGGAACGGGACGTCGTGGGACACCAGAATGAAGGCGTTCTCGTAGTCCATAAGGAACCTCTTCAGCCACCTTATGTGATTTTCGTCAAGGAAGTTGGTAGGCTCATCGAGAATGAGAATCATCGGATCCTCAAGGAGCAGCTTCGTAAGGAGGACCTTTGTCCGCTGACCTCCCGAAAGCTCGCTGACGTCTTTGTCAAGGCCTATGTCCGTAAGCCCCAGGCCGTTTGCATACTCCTCTATTTTCGCATCTATGGTGTAAAAGCCCGAGTGCTCCAGAATATCCTGTATCTCTCCCACGTCCTCCAAAAGGCGCGCCATTTCGTCTTCGCCGGCTTCCGCCATCTTCTCGTAGTCGGAAAGCATCTCCGCCTCAAGGTCGTAGTAGTGACCGAAAGCCTCCCGCAGCACTTCTCTTATGGTCTTTCCCGGCTCCAGCTTCGTCCTCTGATCAAGGTATCCGCTGGTAATGTGGTTGCACCAGCTCACCTTTCCCTCGTCCGGCGCGATTTCTCCGGTTATTATCTTAAGGAATGTGGTCTTGCCCTCTCCGTTGGCTCCCACAAGTCCTATGTGTTCGCCCTTGTTCATTCTGAACGTGGCATCGTCCAGTATCTGTCTTCCCCCGAATCCGTGGGTCACGTGTTCCGCTGTAAGTACGCTCAAAAGTTCTCTCCTTATATATATTCTATCTCGCGCGAGCGGCAAGCCACGCCGCGCTTTTCCCGCACTTTCTGCTCTCTATGGTGTACGTCGCATCCGGACAGCGCTTCTCCGCAAGCCGCAGAATCCTTTCCATATCCAGCGCTCCGTCCGTCAGCTCGCCGTGGCTGTCACTTCCGCCGTCGTTATTGTGAAGGTGGAAATGGCCTATCCTTTCGCCCATCTTCTCTATCCACTCTTCAACAGTTCCGGTCGTCTTTACGGCATTGGCGTGGCCCACATCAAGGCATATCTTAAGCCTCGGGTCGCCTACCCCGTCTATGATTTCAATCAGGGTGTCCGGCTCCGGCTCAAAGACGTTTTCCACGCAGATGGTGAAGTCTTCGCCCGGGGCCGCGCAGGCTTTGGCCGTACCTGCCGGGGCCGCGCAGGCTTTGGCTATCAGCTTTTTCCAATATTCCACGGATCTTTCCACCTGCCACGACGGAAAGTACATGGACGGAATCCACCCGCTGTGCAAAATCAGCTTCTTCACGCCCAGCTCACGGCAGATTCCTATGCTCTCCATATGCCGCTTCATGGCAAGTTCCCTCGCCCGCTCGTCTATGGCGCATGGAATCAGCTCTGTGAACGGGCCGTGAACGATAATCCTTCGCCCGGCGGCAGCCTTTGTCATCTCTTCAGTTATCTTTTCCCAGTTTTCCTCGTTCAGGTTCTCGGAAATGCAGAGATGGTCAAGCTCCAGTCCGAAGCCGTACCTCTCCGTCGCCTCCTCTGCCCCCTCGGAAAACGTGGCAATATAAATCTTATCCTTTTCCATTCCTCGAGCATACTAAAATCCGGCGCGGCTGTCAAGGCCGGGCGAGCGGTACAGTGAAATCACCTATCATACTACGGCGTAACTACCATACGGGCCTCTGTTATGCTTACAGACCATTTTTAGTACGGCTTTCCTTAACAATATTATGGAAGCCACCTCAATTATGTCCATAAACCATAACCGAAGTGCGGCATCGGAGAAAAATGACGCTTTATCTGTGATTACTTTGCTTATTAAGCGCGTAGTTTTAAAATGTTCATTCCTTTATTTCCCATTTTAAATCAATTTACAGACATTCCAATGCCAATTTTGTCTCCTGGTTATGGTTAAACCCTCCGAAATTCAGTATAAACCATAACTCTGTTAAGGTTAGGAGCTGCTTATAACCATAGTTTACATAACCGATAATTTCATTAAACAGCCACGACACCATTGCGTTTATGGCTCCACTTTATGTCTTAGGTAAAGTACGTCTCTATAATTCTCATTATGGATTGGGTGTTGATGTTGCCGTCGCTTGAGTTGAATGTGAAGAATACATCTTCCCACGGCGTATATCCATTATCTACGTATTGACGGAGCTTCCAGAAAAATGCCTGATAATAGTCGCGATTATTCATCATGCCGCAATGCTCAAGAATCACTATTTTTCCCGTTTTCCGTGAATAAATGCGGAAATCCGGAATGACTCTCGTTTCACCGAACCACAGTACTTCTTCATAGCGATACGGAATTCCGAGGGAATAAAGCATATTGGCTATGGCAAGTTCCGCCATCGATCGCACATTATCCCCTTTAAGCGTCTTTTTGTTCAATTCGTGTGACCGAAACGTGCTCTTTTCATACGGCTCCGCCGCCCACTCCCCACCGTCGACAAATACCATACCGACATCACCAAGTACTTTCTCTCCCCGATAAGTTTTAGGAAGTTCTGCCAAAACACTGTCTGGCGTTACTACGCTGTATCCGTCTATGAAATTCTCCACAAATTTCATATGTTCTCCGGTCTTTGTCAGATAATCCTCTAAAAACCTCCTCAGTTGTAACTTTCTGACCAGCTCCGAATTTCCATCTCCTATGTACTTCTTGCCCCCTTTGTCTCTAAGATAGTAGTACCTCTTGCCCTTGACAACGGCAAGACTAAGCTTTCCCTTCGGGAGCCCCTCCAGCATTTTCTCATATTTCGCGCGCTGTTTCTCCAGGCGCATAATCTCTTCCTCCGCAAAAATTCTTAAATCCAAGTTTTCCCCCCTTTCTCCGGGCTCCTCCGCCCGGGCATTTCCGTCAAAATGCGCTCTTCACGGTTTTCGCCGCCCGCATAAGTTCTGTTCGGCGTGTCTTCTGAATATTGCTGCCCGACACTTCTCTCGCCGGAGTGATTCTTTTACAAGATTGTACCCCACTACCAATCCACAATCAAGAAATTTTTACATAAAATTCCATTAGTCCGCCGCCTTAAAATATAGTATAATATCAGTGTATGAGTTGTTTTAAGGAGGACTGGACAAAGTGAGAGAAATACCATGTCTTACGCCTGTGTATAAAGCACAGCTTCACGAGAATTTCCGTGAAATGTTAAACTACGCCGCCACCGCCTACAGAGGCGACGACGCCTTTATTCTGAAGAAGAAAAACGGCGGCGAGGTGACATATAAGCATATAAAGTTTGAGGAGTTCCTCGACGATGTCAACGCTCTGGGTACGGGCCTTATGAAGCGGGGACTTCTGGATAAGAGAGTGGCCATAATAGGAAAGAACAGATACGAATGGGTTCTGGCGTATTTTGCGGTGCTCTGCGGAGGCGGAATCTGCGTTCCTCTTGATAAGGGGCTTCCTATGGAGGAGGCCGAGTCGTCCCTTGAGCGAAGCTACGCCGATGTCGTGATTTTCGACAAGGATCACACGGATATGATAAACGAGATAAGAAAGAACGGTCAGACCAGCCTTACGGAGTTCATCTGTATGGACGAAATTCCGGGGTTTGCGGCCCTTGAGACCATATCGAAGGAAGGCCGTGACGCTCTGACAAAGGGCGAAACCTCCTATATGGAAATCCCGCTTGACGGAAAGAAGTGGTCCATAATCCTCTTCACATCCGGAACCACCTCTATGGCAAAAGCCGTTCTTCTCTCCCAGTACAACATCACGGCCAACATCTACGCCATGCTTCAGGTGGAGGACATAAGGCACGGCGACATAAATATGGCCTTTCTGCCGTACCACCACACCTTCGGTTCCACCGGTCAATGCGTAATGATAGCCGCCGGAGTCACCACCACCTACTGCGACGGACTGAAATACCTTCAGAAGAACATCGTCGAGTACAAGGTTTCCCTCTTTGTCTGCGTGCCTCTTCTCATCGAGAGCATATATAAGAAGATAATGCAGACCGTGAAAAAGCAGGGCAAGGAAAAGACTCTCGCCCGGGGAATGAAACTTTCCAAGGCTCTCATGAAGGTAGGCATTGACGCCCGCCGCAAAATCTTCAAGTCCGTTCTGGATCAGCTGGGCGGAAACCTGAGATATGTAATAAGCGGCGCCTCTGCCATAGACCCTGAGGCTCTTGAAGGGTTCAGAGCCTTTGGCATCGAGGCAGTTCAGGGCTACGGAATGACCGAATCAGCGCCTGTTCTCGCCGCCGAAACGCCGACCGAAAGAAAGACCGGCTCCATCGGAAGAGCGATGCCGGGAGTACAGCTTCGAATCTTAGACGAGAACGAGGAAGGCATCGGAGAACTGGTGGCGAAAGGCCCTAACGTAATGGGAGGCTACTACGAGAGCGAAGAGGAGACCGCCAAAGTTCTGGCTGACGGCTGGCTTCACACCGGCGACCTGGTGTCCCTGGACGAGGACGGCTACATCTTTATCCGCGGCCGCAAGAAGAACGTCATAGTTCTCAAAAACGGCAAAAACGTATATCCTGAGGAGATGG
>DXHZ01000033.1 GCA_019113145.1 Candidatus Avanaerovorax faecigallinarum | reverse complement strand
AGCCATTTTGCCCAAAGTATGCACCTTTAGAAGGTCTTCCCTTATCTCCGCGCTTTCAGGCAGTATGTTGCTCGTCAGGGTGGCGTATTTGCCGTTTATGATGCGCACCATGTGAGGTATGAAGTGAACCATCTGTTCCCTGACGTCCATGACCATGGCGTCCTTTTCATAGATAAATTCGCAGCTTACTTCCCTTATCTCGGGAATCTCATGTATTATCACCGCCTTTATCTTATCCACATCGTCTGCGGGCATGACAAAATTAAGCCCTACCCTTACAGTCAGCGCCCTATCGGTCTTTGAAACGGAAGCGCCGAGAATTTCATACCTGAATTCCCGGTCACTTCCTCCTATTTTATCCCACTCTATGTATTTATCGAACAGCTCTCTCATTTTCCTCTATCACTTTAAACAGCTCGTCGGCAAGCTCCTCTTCGGATACAGTTTTAATCACTTCGCCTTTTCTGAAGATAACTCCTTTGCCGTCTCCTCCTGCGACGCCGTAGTCTGCACCTGCAGCTTCTCCCGGTCCGTTTACCACGCAGCCCATGACGGCTACCTTAAGTCCCGGGCGGATTCCTCTCACTGCCGAAAGGCGGTTTTCCACCTCTTCCGCAAGGCCCTCAAGGTCTATTTTCGTCCTTCCGCAGGTAGGACAAGAAACCAAGTCGAAGGCCGGCTTTCTAAGTCCCAGCGTTTCAAGGATTTCCACCGCAAACCGGACTTCCTCCACCGGATTGGCAGTGAGAGATACTCTCATAGTATCTCCTACTCCTGCGAGAAGCAGCGCGCCGATTCCGACTGCGGACTTTACCTTTCCCCTTCTCAGGGTGCCTGCTTCAGTTATTCCTATGTGAATCGGATGCTCCGTTCTTTCGGCGACTATCCTGTGAGCGTCGTAATTCATCTTTACGTCCGATGATTTCAGGGAAACCACCAGGTTGTCATATCCCATATCCTCGATTACAGCGAGATTTCTAAGAGCGCTTTCGGCAAGACCTTCGGCGGTCACACCTCCGTATTTTGCGGCTATATCCCTTTCAAGGGATCCCGAATTTACGCCTACTCTTATGGGAATGTTTCTCCCGTAAGCCGCCCTGACAACTTCCCTCACCCGATTTTCACCGCCTATGTTACCCGGGTTTATGCGTATCTTGTCTGCTCCTGCCTCTATGGCAGCTATGGCAAGGCGATAGTCGAAGTGAATGTCGGCAACGAGAGGCATTTCAGTCTCTTTTCTCACTTTTGCAAATACCTCCGCCGCCTCTTTGTCTGGAACGGCGAGCCTCACTATGTCACATCCCGCATCGGAAAGCTCTCTTATCTGGGCGCATATTCCCTCAAAATCATGAGCCTCACGATTAGACATGGACTGAACGGATACGGGAGCTCCGCCGCCTATTTTCACATTTCTCACAGTTACGCTTTTTACGCTCATTGAAACAACCTCGTTATATCGTTCCATGTTACAAATACGAACAGCCCCAGAAGACACATCATGCCTATCATGTGGACCGTTCCTTCCATTTTATCCGTTATGGCTTTTCCCGTTATGAGCCTTATTATCACGAATATAATCCTGCCTCCGTCCAGAGCAGGAAACGGCAGGAGATTTATGAATGCCAGGTTCAGACTTATGAGAGCCACAAGATATACGTAATATACTCCTCCGTAGGTGGTGGTCTCGCTTACAGCCGATACTATGCCCACGGGACCGCTGACCTGATTGACAAAGTCTCCCGATGAGAAAAGCTGCTTAAAGGCATCGACCATCATTACTGTCATGTCCCACGCGCCTGAAGCCCCGTTTACAAGGGCCCTGAATATGTTGTGGGAAACCTTGCAGGTTATTCCCACCGTCAGCCTGCCGTCTGTCTCCTCGGGGAGAACCGTGACCGTTCTTTCTCCCGAGTCACCTGCCAGGGTAATCTGGACGCTTCCGTCAGATGCGATGTTTTCGGCGATGTAAGTTCCCACGTCGCTCCAGTTTTCGACTCTGTCGCCGCCTACGGCGAGCACTTCGTCTCCCGCCTCGATTCCGGCGGACATGGCAGGGCTCCCGCCGGATACTTCGTCTATTACGGTTGTTGTCATTCCGTACACCGCCGAAATAATCGTAAGAGCAAGTACGGCGATGAGAACGTTCATGGCGGCTCCCGATATCAGGATGATAATCTTCTGCCACCATTTTTTGTTGTTAAACGCCCTCGGATTATCTGAGGCTTCTTCCGTATCCTCTCCCTCCATGGCGCAGTATCCTCCTACGGGAACGGCGCGCACGGAATATAGGGTTTCCCTGCCCTGCTTTTTTAAGAGAGCAGGCCCCATTCCGAAGGCAAATTCGTTAACCTGAACTCTGCAAGCCTTTGCGGCTATGAAATGTCCCAGCTCATGGGGAAATATCATAAGCACAAAGAGCAGTATCACATAAATTACTATCATATTCTCCTATGCCCTCTTCGCATCCTCTCTGGATAATCTGTCCGTTTCAACCACATTATCCAGACTGAGATTGTAAATCGGGTCATGATTTTCTAAAAGTTTTTCGAGTTTTTCCCCTATGTCCGTGAAGGAAATTTCACCTCTGAGAAATCTCTCCACGAGAATCTCGTTGGCCCCGTTCATATACGCCGTATAGCTTCCGCCCTCCTTAAGTGCTTCAAAAGCAAGCTTAAGGCACCTGAACACCTCCGTGTCCGGTTCCTCAAATGTAAGAGCCTTAAAATCCGTAAACAGGTCGAGACTCCTTCCTCCGAAGTCGAGCCTGTCCGGGTATCCCAGTGCTACGCTTATGGGAACCCTCATATCAGGAAGACCCAGCTGGGCCAGAATCGAAGTATCTTCAAACTCCACTGCGGAGTGGACTATGCTCTGTGGATGAACGAGAACCTGAATGTCTTCGGAAGGCACGTCGAACAGCCATCTTGCCTCTATTACCTCAAGACCCTTGTTCATCATCGTAGCGGAATCTATGGTTATTTTTTTTCCCATGGACCAGTTAGGATGCTTAAGGGCCTGAGCGGCCGTCACTCCTTTAAGCTGCTCACAGGTGTATCCTCTGAACGGGCCTCCCGACGCTGTAAGAAGTATTCGCCTTATTTTCTTATCTCTGTTTCCTTCAAGGCACTGGAAAATTGCGCTGTGCTCGCTGTCCACGGGAAGGAGCCTGACTCCCTTTTTTCCGGCAAGATTCATAATAAGCTCGCCTCCTGCCACCAGAGTCTCCTTGTTGGCAAGGGCAATGTCCTTACCTGACTCTATGGCGTGGTATGTAGGCACCAGTCCCCTCATTCCCATTAGAGAATTTAAAACTATATCTGCCTCGGCCAGGGTGGCCGCAGTGATAAGCCCCTCTTCTCCCCACACAAAACGCGTGTCCTTAAGTTCCGGCGACAGCTCTCTTTCCAAATCTTCAGCATCGTCTCTATCCGCGGTTACCGCAATGAGCGGTCTGAACTCCTTAAGCTGCTTCCTGAATAGCTCCGTGTTCTTTCCGCAGGTCATGGACACGACTTTAAACTTATCGGGGAATCTCCTTATGACATCAAGGCTCTGAGTTCCTATTGAGCCCGTACTTCCTAAAATCGCGATCTTTTTCATCTCATCCTCCGCGCGCACTTTGTCTACATGAGAACCAGGACTATGTAGTAATATACCACCGGAGCGGTGAAAAGAACGCTGTCAAATCTGTCCATTATTCCGCCGTGTCCCGGTATGAGCGTGCCGTAGTCCTTTATTCCCATCTTCCTCTTATATGCGGAAGCCGTAAGGTCACCGCACTGAGCCATAACCGCGCCTATGAGTCCTATGATGAGGCAGTGAACCGTCATGTCCGGCATAGCCGCACTGTACACGCCGCTCACAACAGGGAGCAGAAACTTTCCGAAAAGGCCGCAGCAGATGATGCTTCCCACGGTGCCGCCGATCGCTCCTTCTATGGTCTTTTTCGGGCTCAGGTTCGGACAGAGCTTATGTTTTCCGAGAAATACTCCCGTAAAATATGCGAATATATCGGTGCAGAATGCCGACAGAAGCACCAGCCACACCATGCCGCTGTATATTTCCGTCCTGTCTATCATCACCACGTGATAGGAGAAGAATATGACGTATATTATTCCCAGCATGGTGGCCAGGGCATCCTCTATCTTCCTCTCGTTTATCCTGAACATGTATATGGAACTTGCCATAACCGACGCTGCAAGCCAGGCGATGATGAACTCGTGCTCCATGGGAAACAGAACCCCTATGACGTAGAGCACTATCATAGAGCCGTAGGCTATGGCCCTGCTCGGACGCACGTCCATGGCGTTAAATCCGTTAAACAGCTCGTTAACGCCCATAAATCCTATCACTATGCAAAGAGCCGTAATAAAGTATCCTCCCAGATACACCAGCACCAGAAGGGGCACCATACACAGCCCCGAAATAATTCTCGTCTTCATAATCTGATTTCTTTCCTCTTACGCTATTTTCTTCCGCCGAAGCGTCTTTCCCTGTGGCCGTACTCCTCGAGCATTTTCTCGAAAACCTCCGGCGTGAAATCAGGCCACAGGACGTCGGTAAACTCCAGCTCGCTGTAGGCGCTCTGCCAAAGCATGAAGTTGGAGAGTCTCTCCTCTCCGCTGGTTCTTATAATCAAATCCGGATCCGGAATATTTCCGTTTTCTTCACCCGTATAAAGCCTCGATGATATGAGCTGTTCCGTAACGTCCTCTGGGGCGATTACGCCGCCTTTTACGTCCTCGGCGATGGATTTTACCGCTCTGGTTATTTCCGCCCTGCTGCCGTAATTTAAGGCTATGGTAAATACGAGGCCATCGTTGTCCGCCGTAGTCTCAAGGGCCTTCTCAAGGCTCTCCCTTGCAGGCGCGGGAACAGGAGAATAATCTCCCATGACCCTGACCCTTACGTTATTTTTCGTTATTTCCGCAAGCTCGCTGTCCACGTACTTCACGAGAAGCTTAAAAATACCGCCCACCTCTTCGTCGGATCTTTTCCAGTTCTCTGTGGAAAACGCATATACCGTAAGATATTTAATGCCCAGTTCAGCAGACCTTCTGACAATCTCCTTCATGGCCATCATTCCGGCGTTGTGGCCGGCAACTCTCGGCAGCAGTCTCTTCTTCGCCCACCTTCCGTTTCCGTCCATGATTATGGCTACGTGCGTCAGAGGCGGATTATTCTCAAATTGACTCATATTTCCCTCTCAAAACTTCAGGCTGCCCCGATAATTCGAGCCAGCCCTTGTGATTTTTCGTATTGCGGAGAGAGCCTAAACCTCCATGATCTCCTTATCTTTCGCCGCAACTATGGAATCAATCTCCTTTACGGCCTTTTCAATCTTCTTCTGAACCTCGTCAAGCTCGCCCTTCAGGTCGTCCTCGGTGAGTTCTCCTTCCTTCTGCTGCTTCTTCAGAATATCGTTAGCCTCGCGCCTTAAATTTCTGATGGCAACCTTGGCGTCTTCGCCCATCTTCTTGGTGGTCTTAGTCAGTTCTTTTCTTCTCTCCTCGGTTACCTGAGGGATTGCAAGTCTTACTGACTTTCCATCGTTGGAAGGAGTGATACCTATGTCCGCGATGTTTATTGCTTTTTCGATCTCGCCTATGGATTTAGGGTCAAAAGGTGTAATCAGCAGAGTCCTCGGGTCAGGTACAGAAATATTGGACAGGTTCTTAAGAGGCGTAGGCGAACCGTAGTAATCCACCATCACCTTGTCTAAAAGGGCTGGATTGGCTCTTCCTGCTCTTACGGTGTTAAGGTCGCTTTTCAGCACCTCTATGCTTCTTGCGATTCTCTCTTCTAAACTCTTATGATTATGGCTCATGATAAGTCCTCCTATGATATTATGGTTCCGATGTTTTCTCCGCACACAGCCTTGAGAACGTTTCCCTCCTCGGCTATGGCAAACACGTGTATTGCAATGTTATTATCCCTGCACAGAGTCGCTGCCGTAAGATCCATCACCTTCAGATCCTTTTCCAGAACCTCCATGTGAGTGAGGCGGTCGTACTTTACTGCGTCGGGATCGGTGTTAGGATCCGCCGAATATACCGCATCAACATTCTTTGCAAGAAGTATAACGTCGGCGTCCATCTCCGCCGCTCTTAAAGCCGCCGTGGTATCCGTAGAGAAAAACGGATTGCCGGTTCCCGCACCGAAGATAACCACGTCCTTGTGCTCAAGCTGGCTTATGGCCTTTCTTCTGGCGTAAGGCTCGGCAATTTCCCGCATCTCTATAGCTGTCTGAACCTTCGCTTTAACTCCCACTGCCAGAAGCGCCGACTGAAGAGCGAGAGCGTTCATCACCGTTGCCAGCATTCCCATGTAGTCCGCCGTAGCCCGGTCAATATCGTTGCTGCTCCGTCCTCTCCAGAAATTGCCTCCTCCTACGACTATGGCAACTTCTACTCCAAGGTCGTGAACCTGTTTAATCTGCCTGGCAACTCTTCCCGTCATTTCCTCGCTGATACCGAAGCGGTCTTCACCCGCAAGGGCCTCGCCGCTTATCTTCAGAAGTATACGCTTATATTTAGGTTCCATAATATTAACTCCTTCTACGGTTTACTTCTTTCGGCCGCCAGCCGGCCTTTTAAGATATTATATCACGGCCGGCATATTAATGTGAAGAAGAATTTATAATCATGCATCAATAATATGAAGAAGGCGCCGCCCTAAGGCAGCGCCTCCCTCATTAAGGATCAAGACTAAATCTCTGGTATGCATTCAAAAGTGAATCATATCATCCGTTATGCTCTGTCTTCAGCACCGTACATCTTTCTGATAACCATAAGTACTAATGTCATAAGAGCGAAGGCGATGATAAGGTTGATTACCACGTTCTGTATAAATCCGGCGAATACATATCCCACGCAGCTTACGATAGCTACTAAGATAGCATATGGAAGCTGAGTATTTACGTGATTGATGTGGTAGCACTGTGCACCTGCAGATGCCATGATGGTGGTATCGGAAATAGGTGAGCAGTGGTCGCCCATTACAGCGCCGCCCATGCAGGCCGAAATGGATATGTACATGAGAGTCTCCTGATCAGGGTTTCCTCCGAATGCAGCGATTACGATAGGAATCAGTACGCCGAACGTACCCCAGGAAGTACCTGTTGCAAATCCGAGTCCGCATCCTACCAGGAATACTACTGCAGGAACTAAGCTCTGGAGAGCGCCTGCGCTTCCCTGGATGATTCCTGCTACGAATGGAGCTGCTCCGAGGGAGTCAGTCATGGTCTTCAGAGTCCATGCGAAGGTCAGGATAAGGATTGGGGCAATCATAGCCTGGAATCCGTTAGGAACCTGATCCATAGCGTCTCTGAAGCTGATTGCTCTTCTGCACATGTAGTAGATGATTACTATGATCAGTGCGAAGAGACCGCCGGTGGAAAGGCCTATAGCCGCATCGGAGTTGGCGAAGGACTCGATAAACGGTGTTCCGCTGAAGCCGCCGCCGGAATAAACGATACCGGTAACGCAACAGATGATGATGATTATAACCGGGATAACCAGGTCGATAACCTTACCGTTTTCGTTAACCTTAACGTTCTCGGAATCTGCAAAAGGTCTTTCAGGTGTGGTGTAAATGTCGTTGTACTTGATTGCGTTTTCTTCATGCTTTCTCATAGGACCAAAGTCTATTCTTAAAATAGTGGTCATAATCATGAAGAAGATGGTAAGTAATGCATAGTAGTTCCAAGGGATAGCTCTGATAAATACAGCGAATCCGTCTTCACCTTCTACGAAGCCTGATACTGCTGCAGCCCAGGATGATACCGGAGCGATGATGCAGACAGGAGCGGCTGTAGCGTCGATGAGGTAGGAAAGCTTAGCCTTGGATACTCTGTGGCTCTCGGTTATAGGTCTCATTACGGAACCTACGGTCAGGCAGTTGAAATAGTCATCTACGAAGATGAGGCATCCGAGAAGTACAGTGGTGAGCTGAGCTCCAGTTCTGGTCTTAATCTTGGTGCCCGCCCAGCGTCCGAATGCTGCGGAACCGCCGGTCATGTTCATCAGACAAACGATGATACCGAGAGTTACAAGGAATACGAGGATACCTACGTTGTAGGAATCTGAGAGGTTCATAATAATTCCGTCCTGAAGAACGTGTGTAAAAGTTCCCTCAAATCCGAAGTTGGAGTAAAGGAGTCCACCTACTACGATTCCTATGAACAGTGAGCTGTATACCTCTTTAGTAATAAGTGCGAGTCCGATTGCGACTACCGGAGGAAGCAATGCCCATGCCGTATCATATAGAGGAGGCACGTACTCTTCCTCTTCTGCCATGGCAAGTACAGGACAGCTTGCTACTATGAGCATAGCCATACCCATAATCCAGGCAGCTCTCTGTTTTAAGCTCTTCATAAATAAATCCTCCTTAGTAAAAGATTTAGTCCCTTACCTCTTTCTACCACCGATGTGACCGAAAGTCAATAGATTTGTGAAAAAATTGTGAAGTGTCCGTCATGTTTTGTATATTCACAACACATACGTTGTGTATTCGAACAAATACATACACGTAATATTCTGACTATATTCCCTCGGCGATTTTACATATCTGTGTTATGTCTCGCATAATCATTTGAGCTTTGCGGGCATCCATATCCTGTGCAGCCATGACCAGAATAAACGGCTCCTCCGTAAAAACTATTCCACCGTCTATTATTATGTCCTCATCATACCCGGTAATATGTGCAATTGACGTGTTCTCCTCGAAAACATATGGAATTGCGTTGGTTCTCTGATGCTGCTTAAGCAGCGAAATCAGTCTATCACTCACCTGTTCAGATATAAGCTGACCTTTATACATTCGAAGAAATATTGCTGCCATATCTTTTACCGAAATATAATTTTGAACACCCTTCTTCATCAATGCATAGTCATTGATCTTTCTGTTCAGCTTCATATCCCCGTATCCCATTGATTTGAAAGTCAGGTTGATCCTGTCAATTCCTAGAATATCGACCATCATATTAAACGCCATATTGTCGCTTACTGTTGCAACGAGATTGTAAAGATCACTCAGGGTTATTCTTATCCCCTCATGCATGTATCTTAACACTCCGTACGATTCATCCGTCTCTTTAGGGAATGCAGCCTTTTTCAGCGGAAATACCGCTTTCTCGTTTATTTCTCCGGCATCCATTGCTCTAAAACATTCAACAAGCGGCATAATCATAATTGCGCCCGATCCGGGGAAAATATGTGTGTTTCCAAAAAACAGCTCTTTTCCGTTTCGTAAATCTATGTAGTCTATTCCAAAACGACCGTCTACATTTGACAATCTGTCCGTTACCGCTTCAATAAGCATCTAATCCTCCTCCGTTTCATCCTTTATATTATACTCTTTCATTTTCTCAAACAGGCTGGTTCTACCTATCTCCAGATAGCGCGCGGCCTTTGCCTTATTTCCTCTGCATATTTCAAGGGCATTTATAATAGCGTCTCTTTCCGCCTCCCTTCTGCGAAATTTCAGAGTACCGGTTTTTTCACTCCTTATAGTGCTGTCCGCATAAACTTCTATGTCTTCCGGCAGTATAACGCTTCCATCCGAAAGTATGCAGGCTTTCTCAAGAACATTCTCAAGTTCCCTTATATTTCCTGGCCAGCTGTATGCTCTAATCTTCTCCATCGCAGAAGCACTTATAATCTGCTGATTGACACCCAGTCTGTGGCATATTTCCGGAAGTATTTCCGAAACCATCGCCGGCAGCGAGTTCATTCTTTCTCTCAGTGGAGGTACTTCAATGGGAAAAACATTGATTCTGTAGTATAAGTCTTTCCTGAAAAGGTTTCGCTCAACCTGCCCGTAAAGGTCCGCATTTGTCGCGGCTATGAGCCTGACATCCGCTTCGTATTTTGACTCTCCCCCTACTCTGAAATAGGTTTTTTCTTGAAGCGCCTCAAGTAATTTCCCCTGAAGGGAAACGGGAAGCTCGGTTATTTCATCCAGAAACAGCGTTCCTCCCTCTGCCATCTGAAAATATCCCGCCTTTCCTCCACGTCTGGCACCGGTAAATGCTCCTGACTCATATCCGAACAGTTCGCTTTCCAGTAGGTTGTACGGTATTGCGGCACAGTTAACATGTACAAACGGTTTATCACTTCGACGACTGTTCTTATGTATCTCTTCTGCAAGATATGTCTTTCCGGTTCCGCTCTCCCCGGTAAGAAGAATAGTTGTATTTGTAACAGCAGCCTTTTGAAGTCGTTTCTTCAGCTCACCTGTTTTTTTGTCATCACCCCAGAGTCCGAAAGTATAACCTCCACGCATAGGGCTGTTTTTTTCCTTAATCAGCTCTCTATATGCACTGTCATTATCCCTCATCGCATCGAGAATTCCCTCTGCAGTTTCTATCTTACATTCAAAAACTCTTTCGTCGGCGAACAGATAAGGCGACAGTTCGTTAAAACTGACCATATAATCCGTCCCCCTGATACGGACTACTTTTCTTTCCATGATTTGTCCGTTTATACTCTTGCATATAAACTCTGCCAGGGTTTCATCCAGCACATCTTGTACATAAAAATCATTTTGTGTATTTCTTTCCGGTTTCCAGCATTCTTTCTTGTCACTAATCCCCAGTATTTTTTCCGGATTGTTTTCTGACCCGTAATATCTTATTTCACTTTCATCATATACGACCAGCAGACAGTTTTCGTTTGGCTTTAATGAAAGGTCTATCGTCTGACGTCCTGCGGTTATCCGCATATCCGATATATTTTCATCGAACTCCGCCTTTATTCTGACTCCATTAAAAACTGTATCTATCAAATTATGCGACTCGGATTTTTCTTTATTTATAGCTTTCACTATCAGGTTTTCGCACTTCCCGGGTAGTTTTCCGCCGCATACTATTATTACAGAGCCATTATCCGGTATGGATTCACCGCAGATTACTCCAAGCATGTTTGCAGTATGCTCCGAAATCATTTCCGCAGACCTGATATAAAGGAAAAGGTTATCCGAAGATCTTATCCTGCTGCTTCTGAATCCTATGGGCAGAGCAAGGCTTCTCTTCACTGCGGTATCAAATGCCCCGTCACCTATGTAAAGTACTTTCCCTTTCTCCGTTGTGACTATAGTGTCATACACGTTCGACATCTTTCTATCTCCTGACTTCTTATTATACCTGTATTATGCACCAACCGAGCAATCCTTTCAAGTTATTACTCTTGCATATTCAGTTTTTCGCACTATCGGTTCAGAATTTCGAACGATTATATACTGATTTCCCATTTACGTCTTCTAAAATTGCGCATTTTCAATGGCACTGTTTTTGCTTCTCAATTTAGTCAATAGAAATTATTATCAAAGACAGGAGGTTTCAAATGGACGAAAAGAAACACAACGGCCAGTTTAAAAAAGTAATTGGTCTGTTCGGAGGTATAAGCCTCGTAGCCGGCATGACAATAGGCTCAGGCGTATACTATCTCGGAAGCTATGTTCTGGAAAGAACTGATTTCAGCTTCGGTCTTGCACTCCTCTGCTGGGTAATCGGTGGTGTCGTTTCGATTCTCGGAGGACTGTGTTTTGCAGAGCTTGGTGCATCAAGACCTGTAGCCGGAGGTATGACTGTATATTTAAGTGAGGCATACCACCCCGCTGTAGGTTTTGTCAACGGTTTTTCCTGCTTCATCCTTACATGTTCAGGTTCCATCGCTTCACTTGCCATGGCTGCCGTGGAAGGATTCAGAGGAACATTTGGCCTTACAGACTTACATATTAAGGCTATAGCTATTATAATAATAGTAGCTTTCACACTGCTCAATCTAAGAGGCGCTAAAATCGGTGTAGCATTTCAGAACTTCACCATGGTCGCAAGAGTCATTCCCCTCATATTAATTATTATTCTAGGTATATTTGTGGGAAACAACTCTGTTGATTTGAGCCTTTCCATGGAAGGAACCAGAGCAGAAGGCGGCGGCATCTCCGGTGCAATTTCTCTCATCGGGTTCGCAACATTCGCCTCACTCTGGGCGTATGAAGGATGGACGAACCTTAATACGGTCGGAGAAGAAATGAAAAATCCAAAAAGGGATCTTCCTCTTGCAATCATCATTTCACTTGGTTTCATTACGCTCATATACACACTGTTCCAATTTGCGCTTTACCGTGTTATCCCTTCTGATGAGGCTGTAAGCATGATACAGAGCGGAGATATCTATCTCGGTAATGCCGTGGCAGAAAAGCTCATGGGCGGTTTTGGCCAGGCTATCGTTCTCGCAGGTATGACTATCGGAATACTTGGTACGGTAAATGGAGATGTGCTTGTATTCCCGAGAACATATTACTCTATGGCTAAAGAAGGTTATTTCCCGAGAAAACTTGCTGAAATTGATGAAAAAACCGGTGTTCCTGTTCCGGCTACACTAGCTTCTTCAACGGTAGCAATTATACTGGTTATATTTAATAACCTGCAGAGCCTGACAGATCTGCTCATCACTCTTTCCGCATTTCTAAATGTACTCTGCATCGGTGCCGTTATAATTTACAGAAAAAAATATCCTGAACTTGACAGGCCGTATAAAGTTTGGGGCGGTATCCCTACGGTAATTATAACTATAGTGCTTTTCGGGATACTTCTCGTCAACAACTTTATAGAAGACCCTATGGGCGCAGTTACAGGTCTCATAATTCCTGTTATCGGTCTTATCGTTTACGCATATTTCCGTAAGAAAAACGGCGGTAAAGAATACAACAGCGAAAATATAGAGTAATATCAGGAGGTCTTTGCTTTGAAAACTCTACTCATCAAAGGCGGCCGGGTCGTCGACCCGAAACAGAATCTGGACAGAGTTACGAACGTACTCGTATGCGACGGTAAAATTGCGGAAATAACCGATGAAATGCCTGCTGCAGACTTTGTCATAGATGTTTCAGGGAAAATCGTTTCCCCGGGATTCATAGACATTCACATGCATGAAGATGATTATGACAGTGAAAATGATGCGATTCTCACAAGCATGAGCACATCCGCACTTCACATGGGCGTAACCTTAGACATAGGCGGAAACTGCGGTGACAATTCCATGGACCCGAGCAGATTTCTCGATATAACCGACCGTGACGGCGCTCCCGTAAATATCGGTATACTTGTCGGACACACGTGGCTCAGAAATTCCGGTGGAAAAACCGATAAATACAGCCCGATACCACGTGATACGCTGAAGGCAATGATAAACTCCTGTGAGGAGCACCTTGCAAACGGAGCCCTTGGCATTTCCTTCGGAGTCAAGTACGTACCCGGTACCACCGATGATGAAATACAGGGCTTGAGCAGACTTTGCCGCAAAGACAGTAAAATCGTAAGTTCCCACGTTCGCGCCGACGTGGACGGAGTCTTTGACGCCGCAGACGAGCTTGCACGCACAGGACAGCAGGCCGGTGTCAGAGTACAGTTTTCTCATATCGGCAGCATGGGCGGCTACGGTCAGATGACTGAACTCCTTGAGAAAGTAGCCGAATACAGAGAAAGCGGTATAGACATGCTCTGTGACTGCTACCCGTACAGCGCCTTCAGCACCGGCATAGGCGAAACCACCTACGACGACGGATTTCTGAAGCGATATAACGCAGGTTATGACAGCATTCTCATAGTCAGCGGGAAGTATGCCGGCAAAAGGTGCACGAAAGAGATATTCGACGAGCTCAGAGCCGAAGCTCCCGAAACCGCAACTGTCGGTTACTTCATGAAACCGGAGGACATAAAGACTGCTCTCCTCTCCCCTCTCGTTATGATTGGAAGCGACGGAGTGAGAACAGACGGCATGGGCCATCCGAGAGCGTCAGGCGCCTTTGCCAGGTTCATATCCGACTACATGTCCACGGGCCTCGTGTCCGTTTCAGACGGAATCAGAAAAATGTCCACTATGGCTGCAGAACGGCTGAATCTGACGCGAAAAGGAAACCTGATGACCGGAAGCGACGCTGATATAACCATATTTGACATTAACAGGGTTAAGGACATGGCAACGTATGAAAACGGGCAGATTCCGCCTGTAGGGTTTGATTACGTTCTTATCGGAGGTGAGATAGCCCTTAAAAACGACAAAGTCGTAAACGGCCGGCTCGGCAGATCTGTAAGGAGATGATAGACATGGACAGTAATTTCAGAGAAAAAATACGCCGCGAACTTGAGGAACAGAAGGGTCACGTGGGAATGTACTATAAAGACCTCGTCACAGAAGAAGAATTCAGCTACAACGGGGATGAACAGTTTTTTGCAGCCAGTGTTATAAAGCTTCCGATTTTCATGTGCATTTCTAAGTGGGCGTACCTTGGACAGGCCGATATGGGGGAAAAAGTGAAGGTGCACGAATCCGATAAGATGCCTATTTGCGGTGCTCTCACCCTTTTCGACGGAGAACCCGAAGTCACCGTTGCAACCCTCTGTCGTCTCATGATATCCATTAGCGACAACACAGCTACAAACATACTGATTAATCACTTCGGAATAGAGAAGTTCCGGCAGGCTTTTCGTGAGATAGGCCTCAAGGGGACTGTTCTCAACAGGCTTCTTTTCGACTCGGAAGCAGGCGCCAGAGGCCTTGAAAATAAAATCGTTCCGGCGGAAATAGCAATGCTGCTTTCGGAGATTTATCACCGCAGCTTTGTCAGCCGCAAGGTTTCAGAAGAAATAAACGACGTGCTTCTTCTTCAGCAGATAAACCATAAAATCTGCGGCAGACTGGATTCCATTCCCGTTGAAGTTGCCCACAAAACCGGCGAAGACGAAGGGCTGACAAATGATGTAGGTATTATCTACGCTCCAAAGCCTTTTATAGTCTGCTATGCCAGTCACGACACGGATGTATACCGTTTCGAAGATTTCATCAGAAGAACCACATACGACATCTGCATGGATCATATGTAAGGCCTTGCAGCCTCGATTAGTTTACAGCCATACAACATATCGCTAAACAAAGCCGGGGCGGATTCCACCAATGTAGTGAAATCCGGCCCGGCTTTAACATCTTCTTTATTTCGTCTTATCTGCACGTAAGCAGAATCTTTCCCTTTACCTCTTTATTCTTAAACATGGTAAACGCTTTGTCGGCATCTTTAAGGTCAAATTCTTTATGTATCATTCCTTCGATACACTTTATATCTCCTGCAGCAAAACGCTTCTGAGTAAGTTCCCATTCATCTCCCGGCCATGGCTTTGAATATGACATCCATGAACCAGTAATGTACATTTCCTTTCTGTTTATATTCTCCCACTGTCTCGGAGTAAACGTTATATCCGCCGTAGGCGTACCGATGAAGCATATCTGTCCCTTGTTTTTAACGAGCTCAAATGCCATATGCATGGTCACTACAGAGCCTGCCGTTTCAAACACATAATCGTACCCTCTGCCCCCCGTAAGCGCCATCGCCTTATCCATATAGTCCTCTTCGGCAGTCCATACGATTTCATCCGCTCCTGCTTTTCTGGAAAGTTCAAGCTTCTCCTTGACATACTCAAATGCGACCACTTTTTCAGCTCCGAGAATCTTCGCCCACTGCATCGCAAAGAGGCCTACTGTTCCGCCTCCCAGAATAGCCACCGTCTTTCCCGGCTTGAAATTTCCCTGCTTAAGTCCGTGAAGAGCCACCGTACAAGGCTCAAAGAGAGCGACCTCTTCAAACGGTATATGCTCGTCTACCTTAATAACGTTCTCTTCAGGCGCCATAACAAATTCCGCAAAAGTTCCGTCCTGACGGGATCCTATAAAGCTGTAGTGCTTGCAGAGCGAATAATTTCCTGCTTCACAATCCTCACATTCCATACATGGAATCAGAGGCACTATGGAGACGTGATCTCCCGGTTTTACACTCTCAACGCCGTCTCCCGTTTCCACGACATATCCACCGCACTCATGTCCGAGTATTATAGGATATTTCCTGGCTCCGTTTGCCAGAACTCTCGGAATATCCGAACCGCATATTCCGGAAGCCATAGATCTTACCTTGACCATTCCCGGCTTAACTTCAGGTTCCGGATAATTTTCTTCGTATCTTATATCTTCATTTCCGTATAAAACTGCAGCTCTCATATTTCATCCTCCCTTTTCTACTTCTCAAAGAAATACGTTTGAGCCAGTTTCTTAAAAACTTCCATATCGTTCTTATACGTTATCTTGAGATTTATCACATCAGCCTGTATAACTTTCATATCTATGCCGTGAGCAAGCGCTATCGCCCCCGCCGACGTCATTCTTTCAAATTCTTCAGGCGTCGATGTGCTGTAAATCTTATAAATATCGCCAAATCTGAACGCCTCCGGTGATGCTCCCGATACAATTTCCTGTCTTGGAACCACCTTCTCGATAAAGTGTTCCCCATTCATCTGATAAACGGTATCATATTGAAATGCCCCAAGAGTAGCGCCTCCAAACTCATTGACCGCTTCAATTACATCCTTTGTCCCCTGAATATCAACATAAGGATGCGTGGCGTCGTGAATCAGAACCACATCATCTTTTGCCGCGCTTTCCTTCATGGCTGTCAGACCGTTATATACCGACTCAGATCTTGTATCCCCGCCTGCGGTGACCTTCCACGGGATTTTAACGTCCAGCTTTCTAACCCATTCTTCCACAAAGTCTATCCAGTCCTTATGAGACACTATAACCATCTCATCTATCTCAGGCATTTTTGAATATTTCTCAACGATATATACGAATACAGGGACATCATCTATTTCAATGTATTGCTTAGGGATATCGGCCCCAAATCTGGTGCCGCTTCCTCCCATCATCATAAGTAAAAAGTTTTTATTCATTGATAAACCTCCGTTCAGCTTTAAGTCGCGGGGTAGTAAGAAACCTGACAAGTCTTACGAAAACAGGAAGCGACGCAGCCGCGGTTATCGCTGCAGCCATAGCAGTCATTCCCAGATAAAATACAATACCTTCTGCAGAAGAACGCATCCACTCCCCGAATCCGAATATACCCCAGATTACATCTATGAAGCAGAAGTGAAATGTATACACTGCAATGGACCGGCTGCCTATACCGGTAAGCAGTGGAATTTTTATATTGGGAACCAATGCAGTCAGCATCAGAATTATAGCAGTTACAGCTATATAGTATACAAACCTTAAGACCAGTCCGTACGAGGAGCAATACTCCAGTTCCGAAAAAGGATTCCTTCCTGTCAGAAGAGGCCGTATCCAATACAGCTTTTCTCCATAAATTACAAATACCGTAATAAATGTGCCCAAGCCTGCAATGCTTAAAGCTTTATAAGGTATCTTTTCTGCCGCCCGCATCAGCCTTTCTATATCTGTCATATATCCTAACAGAAAGAATGGATAATACACTATTATCCTGCTGAGTATCAGGAAATCTCCCAGGTTTGAGTCATATCCCGCGAAGCATCCCAGAATTACAGAACATATAAGGACCCATCTCTTGTCTGCATTCTTAAGAAAAACCGTAATCAGGCAATATGCAAACAGTGCTCCGGCGTACCATGCAAGGCCGCTTTCTGACAATATCGAAAAATTTCCACTGCCGTTTATAACATAGTTCACACCGTTTCTGACTATTTTTATCACAAAATACAGCATAAGATAGGAAAAAATATTCCTGTATTTTCTTTTGTCTATGGTTCCCTTTGACAGAAGACCGGACACAAAAAGAAATGTTGGCATGTGAAACATATAGATGATTAAAAATATAATCTTGAATCCGCCGTAATCGTCCGCATATTTCTCACTTATATGTCCGAGTACCACGAGAAAAATAAGCAGAAATTTCATGTTATCCAGCTTTTTATTTCTGTTTTTTATTTCTGTCATCTGCTTAAGTATTCTCCTATTTCACAGCGTATTCATAGTGATAGAATACTTCTCTTACATGGTCAGTCGCAAGATTCTCTCCTGAAGGTACCAGCGTGCCTTCCAGAACCTTATGATACTGATGGGGCATATACTGATGCAGAAGCCCTAAAGGTATGGAAACACTGTCGATATTTTCATATAGTCCTTTTATCGCATCCTGCACTTCATCTGTCGAGAAGTAATATCTGCATCTGTCTGAAAGGCTGAACTTCCTGTCCATCTTTTTGGATGTTTCATCACCGTGATAATGCTTTATCCAGTCCTTAGGATTATCCACCATCACCTTTTCCATAACGGCAGGAAAATCTACCGGCTTTCTTCCGTTTATCAATCCATCCTCGCCAATCAGGGCTTCTTCGATATGACTTAGAGCAAAGAGCGCCTCTCTGAACGCAAAAGTAATCTGCGGTCCAACTTTCAGAATTCCAACGCCGTCTTCTACCATTTCCTTAAGAGCTTCTTTAGGCTGATAATCGGTAGAATGTCCTTCCAGCATTATCTCAGGATGTTTTCTGCAGGCTTCACACAGGCTCCTCGCCTCTTCTCTGTCATAAATGTGAACCTCGTCGTTTCCAAACTCTACACCGGGCTGGACCACAACCGCAATTACATCGTTTATTCCGTCTTCTACACCCTGCGCTTTAAATTCTGCACGATATGCGGAAAGCATATGCTCCAGTGCTTCCGGCTTTGTTATTACAACTGAATTCTCTTCTTCCTGACTTCCGCCCGGAATAGGCACCTCACTTCCTATTATATAGGAAGGCCTGAGCGCCTCGGGATTTTCTTCTCGAAGCTCTTCATATGCCCTTATGGACACCTTGTATAGTTCAACACCGCGTCTTGCTATGGTCTCGTCGGTGAGTGGTCGGTCCAAAGGATCATCTCCCAACCGCATGCTTGTATCGAGGTGTATCTTCGTGTAACCTGCGAGAGTAAACAGTCTGACAAGTTCTTTCGCCTTCGCCATAGCATCCTTTTCAGGCTCGTCGGCCCATGTCAGCGGGCCGAGATGGTCTCCTCCGAGAATAATGTTTTCCCTTCTGCATCCCATTTCATCCGCCATGTTCAATATGTAATTTTTATAGTCCTCAGGCTTCATGCCGGTATATCCGCCAAACTGGTTAACCTGATTTGCCGTAGCTTCTATGAGTACGGTAGTTTCCGTTTCCTTTGCATGGATGAGAATAGCCTTCAGAACCTGAGGATTAGCGGTGCAGTATGACGGAATATCGCTGTTCTTTCCACTGCGTCTTTCTTCCAGTATGGTTCTCATTATATCCTTCATAATCTATTTCCTTTTCCCCCTACCCAGAATGAGATCTGCAATCGCCGATGTGCATCCCCCTTCAGGCATTACCACATTTCTGTCTATGAATTCTGAGAATCTCTCATGGTCAAAGTCGTCGTCATCTATAGCCTTCAGTATTTCCCCGGGATTATCCGTAAAAAGAGTCGGAACATCCTTCGTAATATCTAGATTGAACGCCCTCTTCCTGGAGTATTCCTTCCAGTCGTATCCGTAAAGATATACCGGTTTTTTTGCAAGCCCGGCTTCATATATTACGCTGGAGTAGTCGCTTATCACACAATCGGCGACCGCAAGAAGCTCCATAGTGGGATATGGCAAAATCATAACCCGTGGATCATTTACCTCCACCCTGCTGTTCGGGTGAGGATTATAAATCAGATTGTATCTGCCGAAATCTATTTCGTCTATAAGCCTTCTTATGCCTTCCCCGGCCGTAGTTTCATCCTTGCGGAAAGTCGGACAGTAAAGAATATTTCTTTTTTCAGCAAGCACATGATGCTTCCCCGTAAGCTTATCTCTCTGATTCCTGAGGTATTCTTCCGATGTAAGTAGATCTGCCTTTGGCAGAGGAATCTGAACTATCTTCTCTCTTTCTATCCTGAACCCTTCGATATAATCCCGCACAAAAGAATAGGATGAAATCAATGCATAATCGTAATTCCTGTGCATTTTCATAATACGGGCAACATCCTCACTGCTCCCCTCTTCTTCCCCTATCATTGCATATCCAAACTTTTTCATGCAGCCCATGGCATGCCATATCTGAATGATTTTAAGGTTTTCCTTATGGCTCAATACGCTTACAGGTATACAGTAGCCGTCTACAAGAACCACCCTTGCCGTTGCAATATGATACATCTGCCTAAGTGTATTGAAGCCATATCCCACTATTCCGGCAACACTCTTTCTCAATCTCTTTGCAAGAACAACAGTTTTCCAGCCACACTTCCTGGACTCAAGTTCCTCTATAATAAGTCTGAAGTCAACAGGTGTCTCATCCGTCTGTCTGCTTATAAAGACCGCTTTTTTCTGCACCGGAAGCAGCTTAAGAATGCAATACACCCCTTTCATTGTCGCTACAATACATTTCATCCCCAGTTCGTCAACAGTTCTCATCAATGCTAAATCCCCTCTTCCTCTTTATGCATGATTACGTAATCTATTACCTTGTCACTTGCGAGAGTATCGCTATAAGCACACTTATCCCGGAGAAAGTCAGCAGCCTCCACAGTTCCATAATCCTCATTTTCCAGTGCGTCCATAAGCTGTTCAAAGTTGTCGCAGACTTTGCCCGGCGCAACTTTATCAATAGGCCTGTGAACACCCCTCGTTGCGGAATATACCGCCCTGTCATATGTAAAGAACAGAACCGGCTTTCCAATAAGCAGAAAATCATAAAAGCAAGACGAATAATCCGTGATTAGCAGGTCGGTCACGTAGAATATGTCGTTTAGCTTATGATCTGAGCACTCATAAAAAACATCCGTCTGACTTTCCGAAATAGGTGCTTTCTTTTTTAAGAAATGGTGCTGTTTTATAATGAAAACGGTGTTTGTCCGTTTACAGTATTCGTACAGCCTGTCAAAGTCAATCTGCGAAAAATCATAATTTGCGTTTTTCTGGTTTGATCCGCGATAAGTAGGTGCAAAGGTAATAATCCGCTTATCATACAATTCCGGAAATTCTCTGTAGAACGCATCAGTAGCCGCTTTTCTTTTGTCATCGTCAAGAAAATGTTCAAGTCTCGGCATCCCCGTTGCCAGAAGTGCTTCCTTCTCTATTCCGAAAACCTCCGAATATATTTCTCTGAGTGAGTCATTTCCTATCAGCGCATAAGTGTACTTCCTGTGACACGACTTTACGGGATGAGGGGAACCTGATATTCCGAATCTGCCGTATCCCACCAGCTTAAAACCGAAGCCGGCGTGCCACACCTGCACTAATGTGGTCTTCTCATCCATGTCGATATATGCGAAAATGGGAGCATAATCATCCACGAAAATGTAATCACTTTTTGCAATCATTTTCAGCGTTCTCAGCCAGCTGAACGGATTCTGACGGCCTTCAAATATATTCCTGAAATGATAGCTTATATTGTATTCTTTATCAAGGCCTCTCTCCTTAAGTCTGGTGTCAATCGCCTCCAGATTATCCATCATTCCAGGGCGATTTTCCGACATTATAAGGATATTCCTGCCGGTTTTCTTATATCTGCCGACACAAAACAGGTAATACTTATTTATCATCCATTTTGCTACAATAAATCCACATTTTTCAAACAAACTTTTAAATGTATTGGCCTCTCTTTTCGCCGTAGCAAAAGTTTTTTTGTATCCGTTGATATCGTATTTTATAGTATATGATACTTCAAATGCCACGCCTTGAATTGGTCTTTTTTCTTCCGGAAAGTCCGGATCTTTCCATTTATATTTCATTATAACCGGTGTTACAATTACAATCCTGGTTTTATCATTGTTGTAAAAGCTTCGAGTATAGTCCTCGATATTCAGCATTATATCATCTGCAAGCTGAGCAGGCTCCAGCGTATCTTTTTTTACAAAACGCCAACGTCCTCTGTAAAAAATGTTCATCGAATCATAATCAAAAAAAGAAACTTCCGCATGTTTTTTTCCTCCTGCTATATCATAACAAGTGAGCGGAATCTGAATTCCGTCTCTTTTAGCATAGAGAATCACCTGACTGTCATCATCAGAAACAAAGTCAATGCTTAAAACTCCATCCTTCCAGCTCATTTCCTCTATCAAAAAATAACTCATATCACACCGCCTTATTTTCTTTGAAAAAATCCCGTCTGAAATCCTCTGCATTTCTGTTTTTCTTAACGGACATATAATGCCCGTTTACTATAGTCAGGCCTTCATCTGTAACTTCCATTCTGAATGCATATGAATAGAATCGCCTTGTGTACCTGAATACTCTCTGGCCGATATACGGATTTCCCATAATGCACTTAGAATAGTCAGTTACAGGACTGCCATCACTTAAGGTTATCAGCCACCTTCCCTCTTCAAGGAGATTTCTTCCGTTGGCTATTGTGATATTAAGCTTAGCTCTGTAACAATTCTCTCTGAGTTTTCTTGTTTCAAATGAAACCATTCTTCCGGTTTCCGTATTCCTAATACAAATTTCTTCCACAGATTCAGCGCTGAACTCTATAAAAAGATATGTTCTTTTCCAGAAAATCTTATTTATCATACACATAACTTAAATCCCCACACAACTGTCCTTATTGCAATCCGTCACTAACATACGCAGTAGAACTCCCTACATAATAAATGTTGATATAAGAAAGCCATATCTGCCTACTGAAACGTTTCTCCTTTTCCTTCTCTTTCTTTATCTTTTTCTTTTTTTTCAATTTCTTCGGCTACCATTTTCTCGTAGAAATCCGCAGCCTTCTCACAGGTATCATCCAGAATCATCTTTCCCTGCTTCATTACAATACCGCGTTTACAGAAATCCTTTGCCACACTCGTGGAATGTGTTACAAACAGAAATGTTACTCCGCTTTCCACAATCTCGTTTATCTTGGCATTGCATTTAAGTCTGAATACTTTATCTCCTACGCTTAAAGCTTCGTCAACGATGAGAATTTCAGGCTTTATATTTGCATTAATCGCGAATCCGAGTCTTGCCTTCATACCGCTGGAATACGTTCTCACCGGCTGATCCATATAGTCTCCCAACTCGGTAAAATCAACAATTTCCGGGCGTACATCATGACAAAATTGACAAGGTCACCTATATTTTCCCAGAACCATTCTTTGTATATAAGACTGCTCCTAAAGCCATTTACGATTATTGTAATCGTCTGCTCCAATATCGAGTCCCATAATCTTGTCGATGTCCTGGTTCTTAGCCGACAGGAACATAATCGGCATGTTATGCTTCTTCCTTATTTCTATGGCTGTCTCATATCCGTTCATTCCCGGC
>DXHZ01000032.1 GCA_019113145.1 Candidatus Avanaerovorax faecigallinarum | reverse complement strand
GGCAGACAAGAAGAAAAAGTAAGATAGTAGCACGCAGCTGCCAGACTGCATTACGTGTTGCACGCGTACCGCGAGGAGCAAGGGCTATGCCCGCATCTGAAAAACCCCGCGTTTCACGCGGGGATGGTTTTCTTTTTGCAGCCGGAATCCCCGGAATTGAAAGGGAAAGCAGTGGTATTCGTTTTTTCATTGTGATATAATGAGGACAAAAAACAGAATATTTCTTCATAACACGAGGGATAGGAGGAAGAGATGAAAAAGAGATTGTTGTTTGCAGCTGCGATTACGGCAGCTATGGCGTTTGCCCTCACGGCGTGCAGCCCGGACAAGGCCGCCGAAGAAAACGGAGGCGGTCTGCCGGAAATCGAAAACGGCATAAGCGGGGAAATACGGGAAATGAATATAACGGAGCTCGATCCGCCGTTTTACGACATCAAAGACCGTGACGGAGTAAGTGTAAACGGCGCCTTTCTGTGCTATGCATCGGAGAACACCGCGGTATTTGCCGAGACCCGATATGATGAAAGCGAATATTCCATACCTAACGACCGGAATGAGTTCTGGTGGACGAGCAGCATTTACGTTATGGACATCGGATCAGGAGAGGCGGTGTCGTATACTGTCAACAGACCTAACGATGTGGACTGCGCCGTTCCTTATAAAGACGGAATTCTCTACGTCGCCGACGTTTTAAACGATGAAGAGACCGACTCCGTATCTTACGACTGGCAGCTTCTGTATAACGACGGAGAAAAAGAAGAGATTGTGGACAGCAACCTTAACTACGGAGGGGGACCGAAGCCGTTTCTGACCCTTTTAAACGGTACGCCTGTATACGTGGTAAGCGGCAGCGACTCGGCCGGAGCCGTCGTGAGTATGATGAAGCTGACTGAGTCTGGGCCTGAGATTATACAGCTGTTCGGAGGGTACTGGACGTCTGCCGAGAATAACAAAAGCGACGGAAAGCACATAGCCATGCAGCTTTATGATAATAGCAGAGATGACGGAACGGGTCTTGTAACTGTATACGACGAAAACGGAGTGGTGTTCGAGGATTCCGGAAACAAGTGCTTCAGCGCCATCGGAATAAACGGGGATTACGTTCTCGCGACAAAATCTGCTCAGTCAGATGTGGAGAAGAACACAGTCACCGCAATTCCTATCGCAAAGGATAAAGAAGAGTTCACCATCGAAACGGAAAATCCCATGTGGCACTATGCACGGGTTACGGACAGCCTTACGGCCATGTACTCCGACAGCAGCCTGTACATGATGGACATGGAAAACAGATTCATACAGCCGTGCCAGACGCCTGAAGGCTTTGGCGGAGCGAAATATCTACTGCCGATGAGCGACGGCAGATTCATTTTTAACGAGGGAAACGGCTACTTCATCATGAACCCGCAGTAGAATGCAGGATAGAATAAATAAGAATTGCCCGGTTTGCCGAAATGCTGATGTATAGCGTCGTTTGGCAAACCGGGTTTGCCTTTTTGCACAAGTACAGCAATCCCTGGCAAACCGAGTTCTCGAAAAATGTTTTTCTGATGCGCCGCGAAGTGAAAATTCGTCGTTTTCAGAGGTCAGAGCACCCATTTGCCGATATTGCAGCACCAATAGGCGGTATACGATTTACATGTATGGAAATTAGAAGACGTCGGTGATATAGAAAGTTAAAGAACATAGGTAAAAGTTTGCCGGGGTTAAGAACGTGAACGAGACTCTGGCAAACTTTTTTGCCGGAGGAAGGGGGAAAATGGACATTTTGGCAAACTTTAGCCGGGGCGTTAAATACAATCCGTTGCAAGAAGAAAAACAGTAATGACATTAAGATATTTGAAGGATTCCGGTGGTAATGATATAATGAAAAAAGTAAAAACATCAGCGAGGCATTGAAAATGAAAGAGATACTTGATAAAGAAAAGGTTTTGGCGGACTTGAAATACTGGCAGGTTCCGGGCATGGCGGTATCATACGTCAAGGTTTCCCCGGACAAAGACGGCGGATACGCGCCGGACAGCTTGGCGGGAGGATACGAAGTGCGGGAGACGAGCGGAAAACCTGTGGATGAAAACACCCGGTTCTGCATAGCCTCATGCTCCAAGGCGATGACTTCGGCGGTAATTGCCATGCTGGTCACGGAGGGAAAGCTGAATTACGATGTTCCCGTAAAGGAATACCTGCCCGGTTTTGCAATGATGGACGCCGAGGCGGACGAAAAGATGACTCTGAGGGATATGCTCTGTCACAGAACGGGGCTTGCGCCCCACGACGGAACGTGGGCGGGAGTCGTCACATCAGAGGAGTACATGAAGAGGTTCAGATACCTGGCGCCATGCGCGCCGTTCCGGTCAAAGGCCATATACAACAACTGTATTTACGGGCTTGCCGGACACGTAGTGGAGGCGGCGACGGGGCTGACCCTTGAAGAGGCGTTCAGAAAATACCTGTTCAGGCCGCTCGGAATGGAAAATTCCAGCTGCGATACGGAAAAGCTAAGACGTTCGGAAAACCACGCCGAGCCTTATCAGGTTATAGACGGAAGGCTTACGAAGCTTGAAATATGGAACGTAGACACGGTGGCAGGCGCGGCTTCGGTAAACACTACGGCTTCGGATATGGTTAAATGGCTTGCATTCCTTGCGGCGGGAGGAAGGACGGCTGACGGCAGGCAGCTCATAGCTCCGGAAGTGTTCAGAGAGATGACGGAAAAGCAGATAGACTATGCTGACTTTGTGGGAGAAGAATTCTACCCTCTTGACGGATACGCCTTCGGCTGGCAGGTAGGCAGCTACAGAGGAAAGAAAATCCTGAGGCACACTGGCAAGATAGAAGGCTACAGCACGGTTCAGGCCTTCATACCGGAAGAGGGCATCGGGGCTTTTCTCACGGTGAACCTTCACTCACCGACGATTTCAGTGATGTTTGCGGCTCTTTACAGTATACTTGATGAACTTATGGGATGTGGCGGGGAAGTCACGTGGACTGAGAAATTCCACGGCAGTGAACCGCCAAAGCCTGAGGACTACGACGACCAGTATATCGACATCTTTGAGAAGCGCTATCCCGATGCGGTCGAAACGGAATGGGACAAAGTCGGCAGCCTGGAAAGGTATGCGGGAACATACGAAAACCCGGGCTACGACAAAATCGAGATCAGAACCGAAGGCGGAGAGCTGACTCTCACCAACCGGGCGCTCACATGGAAGATGAAGCCGTACTTCGGGGGACTTTTCAAAGTTATCGGTCTCAAGGAGGATACCCTGACCTACGTTATGCCGGTTTCGTTCATCGAAAATGAGGAAGGCGCCGTCGAAGGACTGATGATTCCCATGGAGCCGCTGATACCGGACCTTCTGTTCAGAAAGAAATAGAGAAAATAAAAATGCTCTCTCGGCTAAATCCAGCTGAAAGAGCATTTTATATATATCGGATACTGTTATTAACCGCCTTGATTCAGAGAGGAGAAGGTGGCGGAAAACAGGTACCGGCCGTAAGATTATTGAGCTTCTGTGAGAGTCGTCGTAAGCTCTACGGTTTTGCCGTCTCTTACTACGATTACCTTAACCTTATCTCCCGGCTTGTGGTCGAGGAGAACCGAGCTCAGTGTTGCGCTGCTGTCTATCTGGGTATCGTCGATGTAGTAAATCATATCTCCGCGCTCAAAGCCTGCAGCCTTTGCTTCGGAGCCGGTAACTTCAGCGATGTAGATTCCCGTAAGCTGAAGGCCGTACTGCATGGCCGTCTGGGCGTCGCTTGCATCGATTACGCTTACGCCTAAAGCGGCGCGTCCCGTTACGTGACCGTTCTCGATGAGCTCCTTGCCTATTTCGGCAGCGGTGTTGATAGGGATTGCGAATCCGAGTCCCTCAACGTTGGAGCCTGAGGATTTTGCCACTACTATACCGATGAGATTTCCTTCTCCGTCAAAGAGTCCGCCGCCGGAGTTGCCCGGATTTATGGATGCGTCTGTCTGGAGAAGAGTCATGTTCTGGCCTTCAACGGTAAGCTCTCTGTCCAGCGCGCTGATAACGCCTGTGGTTGCCGAACCGCCCAGCTCGCCGAGAGGATTTCCGATGGCAACTGCAAGGTCGCCTACGGAAAGCTCGTCGCTGTTGCCGTAGGTAGCGGCCGTAAGATTATCCGCTTCGATTTTTATTATGGCAACGTCGGTCTTTTCGTCTGCGCCGATAACCTTGGCCTCATATGACGTACCGTCCTTGAGAGTTACGGTGATTGCAGAAGCTCCGTCGATTACGTGGTTACAGGTCATGATGTAGCCGTCGGTATCGACGATTACTCCGCTTCCCGCGCCTTCAGTAACGTAGTTCTGAATCCATGAATCCGTTGAAACGGATTCGGTTTTAATCTCAACTACGGCGTTTTCGTTCTGTGCGATGATTTCCTCTACGGATTTTTCGGCTCCCGTGGATTTCGCAAGAGTGTAGTTGGTTGCGGAAATCTCTTTGGAAGCCCCGACTCCGCCGGAACCGCCTCCGAAGAGCATCATGCCGCCTACGGTAAGACCCGATGTGAATATCATGCAGCATATCATGGTTATTATGAACGCTTTCCTCGTTATGAATACGGGCGGCTTCTTTTCTTTAACCTTTTTCGCCTTCATGTGAGGGACGTTTTCGTATGTGTACGCTCTCTGCTGCTCCTGACCTGAGGATTCATGACCGAATCCGTATGGCTGTCCCGTCTGAGGGCCTCTCTGCTGCTCAGGCTCAAAAGTTCTCGCCTCTGTATATTCGGATTCCTGCCCTCTGTACTGCTCCCGCTGTTCGCTTCCGGCCTCGGCGTGAGCTCCGGAGTTTTCCGAAGGCTCAGGATCTCTCATGGTGAAGTTCTGATCCTGATAGCCGTTGTTTCTGTCAAATTCGTTCGTCATTATGAATACCACCTTTCCGGTAAATTGTTATCTTCTGTCCGGGCGTTGTTCCGCTTTCGCCCGCCCGATTTCTTCTTACCCTGTTTACGGCTAAATTATAGAAAAGAAATGTGGATTTCTTGTGTCAAAAACGTCAAGCTTGTGCTAAAATACTATATTAGATGTGAAAAGGAAGGGTGACAGAAATGGGCAAAGCCATTACCGCCATGGACAAATCCGGATCCTTCAGGGTCTGTTTATCTATAACCACCGATGTTGTGGAAAAAGCCAGAGAAATACATGGGACCACGCCTCTTGCCACTGCGGCGCTGGGAAGAGTTCTCACCGGAGCCGGCCTTATGGGGCTGCTGATGAAAAACGACAGCGACAAGGTTACCGTACAGTTTAAGGGCGACGGCCCGGCGAAGCAGATTCTCGCCACCGCCGACGGCTGCGGAAACGTCAAGGGATACATAGCCGTTCCCGACGTGAATCTTCCTCTAAGGGAGGACGGACACCTGGATGTGGGAGGTTCCCTCGGAATCGGAGACCTCACCGTAATAAGGGATATGGGCCTTAAGGAACCTTACGTGGGAAGGATTGCTTTAGTGTCCGGAGAAATAGCCGACGATTTAACAGCATACTACTATATTTCAGAGCAACAGAACACTTCTGTTGCTTTAGGCGTTAAAATTGCCAGAAATCAGAGCGTTCTCTGCGCTGGAGGAATGATAATCCAGATGCTCCCCGAAGCGAAAGAGGAAGCGGTGGACGCCCTTGAGACTCTGCTTAAGGATATGCCTCCTCTGACCACTTTGATAGAAGAAACGGTGCTGAAGTCGGCAGGCTATTCCGAAGAGGGGACGGTGGAGCTTCTCCTTAAGAGGATTTTCGAAAGCATAGACCCGGCGTTTATGCCGGAGAAAACCGACACCAGAGAGATAAACTGGAAGTGCGACTGCAGCGAGGAGAGACTTGAGGGAGTTCTTGCTACTCTCGGCGCAGATGAGCTTCAGGCCATGATAGACGAGGATAACGGAGCGGAGATGGTTTGTCAGTTCTGCGAGAAGAAGTATTATTTCGACGCCGATCATCTTCAGAGGATACTCGATGCGGTAAAGGGAAAAAGGGAGCTGTAAAGATGAAGAGAGTAGGATTCATATTCGGAGGACGTTCGGGGGAGCACGAGGTTTCCCTCATGTCGGCGGCGGAGGTCATAAGAGCGGCCGAAAAAGCGGATTTTGACATAGTTAAAATAGGTATAGACAAGGACGGAAAGTGGTACCTTTACGAGGGCGACACGGAAGACATCGCCTGCGGAAGGTGGAGGGCCTCGGCAAAGCCCCTTGAAATCAGCGCCCTTCCGTCGATTATAGACTTTGCCTTTCCGGTGCTTCACGGGCCTTACGGAGAGGACGGAACCGTACAGGGGCTCTTTGAGATGCTGGGAATTCCTTATGCCGGCTGCGGCGTCCTTGCGTCGGCTCTCTGCATGGACAAATCCTGCGCCAAGGATATTTTCATTAAGGTGGGCCTTCCGACCTGCCGTTACAAGCTGGTTTTCAGGGAAAAGCTCGCCGGATATGACGAGGCGAAGGCTGCGGAAATCCTTGAATCCTTAGGCGGCGCAGCTTTTGTAAAGCCTTCCAATATGGGCTCCAGCGTGGGAATCTCGAAGGCAAAAAATCCTGCGGAACTTCTCAAGGCTCTTCAGGTTGCCGCAGAGTACGACAGGAGAATAATCGTCGAAGAGGCTCTTGACGTAAGAGAGCTTGAAACGGCGGTAACAGGAAATTCCGTTGCCCGGGTGGCGGAAGTAGGTGAAATAATCGCCGCCTCGGAGTTTTACGACTATAACTCCAAGTACAGCGACGAGAGCGGAACGAAGCTGATGATCCCGGCGAAAATTCCTTTTGAGGTAAGAGAGGAAATAAGGGATCTTGCCGCAAAGGCGTATAAGAGCCTGGACTGCGCAGGCTTTGCCCGGGTGGACTTTTTCATTGAAAAGAGCACGGGTAAAATCTATATCAACGAGATAAACACGATTCCGGGGTTCACCCGGTACAGTATGTTTCCTATGCTTTGGAACGAGGTGGGAGTCGACTTTACGACTCTTATCGAAAAGATTGTGGAGTTAGGATATGAAAGATATAACGATAAAAATAACAGGTAACCAGTTTATCGGAGATGAAATGGAAGAGAGAATGGAGTTCGTTACCGACGGACGGATGTACGAAAGGAACGGCGCCAACTACTACATCTACGAGGAAAGCGAGTTTTCCGGCTTTCCGGGATGTATGACCAGTCTCAAGCTGAAGGACGGCACGCTGCGAATGAAGAGGCTCGGCAAAAACAGCGGCCAGAGCTACGGAACGGAGCTTGAGTTCCGCAAAGGCGGCAGGTTCAGCAGCAGATATCAGACTCCTTTCGGCTCCTTTGACATGGAGGTCCTCACAAACAGCCTGGAAACCAGTATAGATGAGGACGGATGCGGGCTCATAAAGGTTGACTACCACGTGAGCCTTGAGGGTATGAGCGAAGGCAGAAACGCCTTGGAAATAGAAATCAGTCAATAGAAAACAGTAAAGGAGGAGTCATGAACAAGACAGGTTTTGATGCGGAAAAGTATCTGGAAGAGCAGTCAAAGTACATCATGGAGAGGATAAACCCGGGAAGCGCCGACAGGCTTTACTTGGAATTCGGCGGAAAGCTGGTCCACGACAAGCATGCCATGAGAGTACTGCCGGGTTTTGACGAGAACGCGAAGATAAAGCTTCTCGCAAGAATGAAGGAAAAAACAGAGATTATCATCTGCATCTACGCGGGAGACATTACGACAAGCAAGACGAGGCACGACTTTGGAATCACATACGACCTGGAGGTTCTGAGACTCATCGACATTTTCAGAAAGCACGACCTTGCCATTAACAGCGTGGTGGTAACGAGATATGAGGACGTTCCGGCGGTAAATATGTTTATCGACAAGCTGGAGCGCAGGGGAATCAAAACGTACAAGCACAGATTCACCAAGGGTTATCCTACGGACGTTGATACCATCGTAAGCGACGAAGGCTACGGCGCCAACCCGTATATAGAGGTGACGAAGCCTCTGGTAGTCGTGACCGGTCCGGGAGGCGGCAGCGGAAAACTTGCGACATGTCTTGCCCAGCTCTACCACGACTATAAGAGGGGAAAGAAAGTTCGCTACGCCAAGTTCGAGACTTTCCCTATATGGAATCTGCCCCTGAAGCACCCCGTAAACATCGCCTACGAGGCGGCAACGGCAGACCTTAAGGACGTGAATATGATAGATTCCTTCCACCTGGAGGCTTACGGAGAAACTGCCGTAAACTACAACCGGGATCTGGAAGTTTTCCCGGTGGTTAAGAGAATCATCGAAAAGATTACCGGAGAGGAATCGGAATACAAATCGCCTACTGATATGGGCGTAAACCGCGCGGGATTCTGCATCACCGACGATGCGGTCTGCCGTGAAGCGGCCGAACAGGAAATAATCCGCCGTTACCTCATAGCCGAGGTAGACTATAAAAAGGGTAAAATCGCCGAGGAGGCTCTGGAGAGAGCAAAGCTTCTCATGAAGGAAGTGGGAAGAGACGTTGTTGACAGAAAGGTGGTTCAGGCCGCCAGAGACTATGCGGAAAAGAAGCGCAACTGCGACAAGCGTTACGAAAACGTGGTAGGCATGGCCATAGAGATGCCTGACGGAACCATAGTCACCGGGCGCAGCTCACGGAGAATGGTTGCGGCTGCGGCAATGGTCCTCAACGCCATAAAGAGCCTTTCCGGCATAGCCGACGACATGCTCATAATAACTCCTCAGGTCCTTGAGACCACCCAGAAGCTTAAGACCGAGGTTTTAGGCTACGACAGAACCAGCCTCAACTGCGAGGAGGTTCTCATAGCCTTAAGTATTTCGGGAACCCAGAACCCGTCGGCGGCGGTGGCGGCCGGAAAACTTCCGTACCTGCACGGATGCAGGGCCCACTGCACTGCAATCTTAAGCGACCGTGACGAGCAGACGCTGAGCTCTCTGGGCATCGACGTCACCTGCGACCCGGAATATATGACCACCAACCTTTACAGTAGCAATTAGGAAACTATAAACCCCCGGCATGACTTCTGCCGGGGGTTTTGCTCGTGATAAAGTTTATCTCAATATATGTTGAAAACAAGTTTGCGAGTTATATTGAACTTGTTTTCAACATTTGTTATAATAAGTTTGAAACTGTACGGCCATATAAAAGGAGAGCGGATTATGAAGGATTTTACATTATGTACGGATATTGAAACAGTAATCGAGTTATTGAACATAAGCGCAAAAGAACTTGCAGACAGCATTGGCGTTACGCCGACGACAATTTCACGCTGGAGAAAGGATGAAGAGCAGGCATCAACAACTAATCTCAATGCATTCTATAACTTTGCCTTCCGCAAGGGGATTCGACTCAACAAAATCAAAGAACAGTTATTTAAGGAAGATTGCGGTAGTGGAGCAGTCATACTCTTTCACGGGGCCAAAACATATATTGACGGGCGAATTTCGATTGAAAAATCGAAAAGCACCAATGATTTTGGCCGAGGTTTTTACTGCGGGGAAAGCTTAGAGCAATCAGCTATGTTCGTCGCAAATTATCCGGAATCGTCGCTCTATATTTTAGAATTTGACAGGACGGATTTAAGCTATACACAGCTAAAGGTTGACAGAGATTGGATGCTTTTGATTGCCTATTTCCGAAACAAGTTAAGCGATTACGCCCGGCATCCGATTATCCTTGATCTGCTTTCGAAACTTAGAGGAATTGATTACATTATTGCTCCGATTGCCGACAACAGAATGTTTGAAATTATCGACAGCTTCATTGATGGAGAGATTACGGATGTACAATGTCAGCATTGCCTTTCGGCAACTAATCTCGGCAACCAATATGTATTTGTTAATGATAAGGCATTAAGCCAACTGAAAATATTGCGCCATTGTTACCTGGCTTCTGATGAAAAGGAGTATTATCTCTCGTATAAACGAGAGGAATCACGCGTTGGAAACGACAAAGTTAAAGTTGCCCGCAGACAGTACAGAGGGCAGGGTGAGTATATAGAGGATATTTTAAAATGAGAAAGATGGATGAAATCGGTTTAAAATTATGTAAAATGCAGGCGGAAGTATTTTCCGCGTCAGTAAATGAAACTGATTGCAGTTCGCCAATTTTTATGAGAAGATTTATGAACTCTCAAGTGGCGCAGCGAATGGATGCAGGCGGATTTTTATTCGAAGCTTGTGATATAAATCAAATTTTTGAAGAGATAAATGCTGAATTTGGCGAGAGCTCCTACGGCAAAGAAAAATATTCTGAAACAGAGTTATATTGGATAGGATATGTCTACCGTTACTGGTCGTACACGTATCAAAAGTCGAGCAGACAGGTATACAAATTTATAAAGCCTAAAGAGCTTCGCGGACTCTATTATCCCTACCACTCTCTTGATCCGGCTCAGGCAATTGAGAGAATTTTAGAGGCAAAAGGGATAGATGATGAGAATATGACTGCACGAGGGGTCAAAATAATGCGGGATATTTTGCAAAAAGAGAAAAGGGCGTGATGCCCTTTTCTCTTTTTGGTGGACCCGAAGGGGTTCGCCGCCTGCTTCGCATCGCCCCTCCGGCTTTCTGCTCGCAGGCTTCTTCCTCGACTCGCAGGCTCGTCTTCGGAACGCTCGCTACACAAGGCTCCACAGGAGCCTTGCCGTTAACGCTCGCGCCCTCACGGGTTCGAACCCCCTCTTTCTTATCAAAAAAACCAAGAACAGGCCTTATGGCCTGCCTTTGGTTTTTGGTGGACCCGAAGGGGTTCGAACCCTCGGCCTCCGCGTTGCGAACGCGGCGCTCTCCCAGCTGAGCTACGAGCCCGTATTGTCGGCTCCCGCATGATGCTTCGGGAGCCGATATCGCTCACATATATAATACTACATCTAAAGCACGGATTTATCAAGCTTTTCAAACCTGTCCAGCACAGGTTTTATTAAAGCCAGCATTTTATCCACGCCGCCGCTCACGTCACTTTCAAGGTTAAGCGGCATAATAGGGTCGTGAAGGGACTTTCTGATGAGAAGCCAGCCGGCGATTTCGGGACTTGTAAATTCTAGGCGGATTCCCTCGTAGTTAGGGCTTGCGAGGCTGCATCCGTCTATGGAATTTCCTGCTTCCTCAAAGGCTGCAAGGACTCCGTCTGCATAAGATGAGAAGTCGTCTGTGAGAATAGGGAACCTTATCTCCCTTGATTCAGCCGGTTCTGCCATATCGGCAATTAACGATGAAATCCCGTTGCCTTCTCTATGAAGTAGAGCGGTCTTAATTACGATCTTTGTGGCAAGATATGCTCCGTCGTCTAAGAAGTAATTCTCCTCGTATGCCGCATGGCCCGAGGTCTCTATGGCCAGGCGGGCGTCGATGCCTTCTTCCCGCAGCTCGATTGCTTTATTTATGACGTTTCTGTATCCGCGTCTGAAGCGAAGGTGCTTCAGATTCAGGGTGCTTTCCAGGAAATCCTTAAGGTGGCCGCTTGTGATGCTGTCGGTGACGACGGTGGTGTCGGCCGACGGATTTTCAATAAGCGCCGCGGCAAGAGCCACGATTTTATTTCTGTTTATCTCGCAGCCGTTTTCGTCCACGGCCGAGGCCCTGTCAACGTCGGTATCGAAGATGAGACCCAGGTCTGATCCGGCCTCCTTTACGCGGCTGCAGATGGAGGCCATGGCCGCTTTGTCCTCCGGGTTCGGGGCGTGGTTAGGGAATTCTCCGTCCGGCTCCAGAAACTGAGATGATGAAACGTCGGCGCCCAGAGGCTCCAGGACATTGCGGGCGTAAAATCCGCCGCCGCCGTTTCCGGCGTCCACAGTTATTTTAAGTCCGGAAAGAGGCGTTTCGCCGGATCCGACGCCGTCAGTGATAAGCTTCCTTAAATGGGCGCAGTAAAGCTCCATAAGGTTTGAATCCTCGATGCTGCCCGGATTGACAGGCATGAGACGACCCAGAATTGAATCCGATTCCGCAAAGGTTATGATGTCCGTAATGTCGCCTTTGTTCAGGCCGCCGTCTGCATCGAAAAACTTGAAGCCGTTCCGCTCCTTCGGAAGGTGGCTTGCTGTAATCATAACCGCGCCGTCGCACCTGCACTGGTCAAAGACCGTAGACATAAACATGGCGGGAGTAGAGGCAAGTCCTGCCCTTAAGACGGTCACACCGTAAGGGATAAGGGCATATGCGAAGGCTGCTTCAAGCTCCGGCCCTGTAACCCTTGAATCTCTTCCGATGGAAACAGTTATCTCCGAAGGCTTTTTGCCGGTTTTGTTCGAGAGCCAGAATAGAAAGCCTTTGGCGAGGCGGGCGGTGGCAACGTCGCCTAAATTCACAGGTTTTCCGCCGGGAACCTCCATGGCCACTCCGCGTATGTCGCTGCCGTTCTGCAGCGCTCCGAAATTATATTCAATCATAAAAATCTCCTTGTGATTCAAACTGTCCTTACAGGTCTATAACATAATTATATTTTAACAGGCGGACATTGGCAAGAAAATTACTTCTGTGATATACTTGTCGTGGACATAGCCGGAGAGGCTGAAAGGCGGGTGACTATGGAGAAGAAAGAAAGCAGGAAAAAACCGGGGATTCTGTACAGAATAATCATGGTGATACTGCTCGGTATCATGATTTTCTGCACGTATAAGATTATCACGATAATATGCGAATATCGTGAGGGTACAGCGGTTTACGACGGGCTTGCAGAAATTGCAAATGCCGTCCCGGGCGAGGATATGCATATAGATTTTGATGCACTGAAAAAAGAAAATGAGGACATCATAGCCTGGCTGTATTCCGAAGACACTGTAATCAATTACCCTGTGGTTCAGGGAGATGACAACGCTTTTTATCTGTACCGGCTTGTGGATAAAACCTGGAACGTTAAAGGCAGTCTGTTCGCAGACTACCGCTGTGAAAACCCGTTCGAGGATTTTAACACAGTGATATACGGGCACAGGATGAATGACGGTTCCATGTTTAAATGTCTTCTGGAGTACAGAGATACGGAAGGATACTATGATGACCACAGTGTAATGGAGCTGGCTACACCTGAAGCGGAATACGATGTGGAGATTTTCGGCGCTGCCACAATTCCTTCAGACAGCGAGATGTATAAGTTCAATTTTTCCTCTGACGAAGAGAAAACAGCCTACATTGACTGGGTGAGAGGACATAATGAGATACCGTCAGACGGAGGCTCCGATGTTGAAGTTTCTCCTTCCGACAAGATAATCATGCTCAGCACATGCACCTATGAGTTTGAGGAGGCCCGGCTGGTGGTCTGGGGAAAGCTCAGTGAGAAAAACGGATAAGACTGAGGACTCTTGCGGTGATAAACCGATAAGAGTATAATCTAAATGTATTTTCTTTACGAAAGGACGAACAAAAATGTTTCATGAAATGACTATAGCAGGTCTGAAAAGACAGCTCCCTATCTGCAAGGTATCAGACGACCTTTATATTGCAGGCTTTGTTATGTTCAGCGACGTCGAGATAACAAAGGCGGCAGCCTCGGAACTTCTGGCAAAGGCACCGGAGTTCGACATAATTCTGACCGCGGAATCCAAGGGAATTCCTCTCGCATACGAAATGGCAAGGCAGGCCGGAACGGACGACTACATCGTAGCGAGAAAGGGCGCGAAGGTCTACATGCAGGACATCGTAACCGTAGAGGTTAATTCCATCACGACGAAGGGAACGCAGATCCTCTGTCTGGGGAAGAAGGAAGCTGATAAGATGAGAGGAAAGCGCATACTCATCGTCGACGACGTTATAAGCACCGGCGAGTCTCTTGCGGCCCTTGAGTCGCTTAACGAAGCCGTTGGCGGAAATATCGTCGGAAAGATGGCTGTTCTGGCTGAAGGTGAGGCTGCGGACAGAGACGACATCATATTCCTGGAAAAGCTTCCGGTGTTCAATGGGGACGGAACAGTTAAGGAATAGGGATGAATCGTGGGGCGAGGCGGGTCGCTTTTGACAAAAAGTGCAAATCGCATCGTCAGGTCAAGGCAAAATTTGACCGATACGTTACACAGATTGAAAAAGGTCAAGAGATTTCCTCTGCTGATGAGGAGATTCCTTGACCTTTTTGTATCGGTAGTTATATTCTGTCAAGATTTGCCTTGCCAACGCCGCTGTATCGGGCAGTTTTTGTCAAAGCCGGCCGGAAAATGAACGGGAAGGCCGCGCTATTCGGATCTGACCGAAACCTCTCCGGTGGTGATTGTTTTAATCTCACGCATGCTGGGACCCTCCATGTATTCCACCACCAGCCCGCCGTCGCGGTCTATATCGATGGCGCGGGCGCGAATCCCTTTTTCGTCGCCGAAGCTGTAAATCCGTATATCCTTGCCTAAGATGAAGCATCTTCTGCGGTATTCGGTCATAAATTTTCTGTCGGTGAAAGTCTGAAGCAGGGTAAGAAGTTCGTTTATGACCTCTGCGGTAAGA
>DXHZ01000031.1 GCA_019113145.1 Candidatus Avanaerovorax faecigallinarum | reverse complement strand
GATAATGGGAAGGGACTGTTTTCCCGTTTCCAGCACGACTCCCAGATCCATACCGAAGCCCAGGAGGACTACCGCCCACTGAAGAATTTTCTTTGATGTGAATTTAATTCCGCCCGCAAAACCCGCCTTGTCCTTCCAGAACAGAGTAATCACCATACCCGCGAGTATGGCGATTACGGCGCCTCCGATGACGGGAAATGCCTTCCCTAAAAACCAGGAAGGCACCGCGATTAAAAGACAGAGTAATATTCCTTTTAAGTTCTTTGAAATGAATGTCATCTTCTTTCCTTTCCCCTTTTGATTTTCTATACGTTGAAGAGGAAGTTCATAACGTCGCCGTCTTTTACGACGTAGTCCTTTCCCTCCGAGCGGATGAAGCCTTTTTCTTTGGCAACCGAAAGCTTTCCGCCGCATTCCATAAGCTTGTCGTAAGCGATGGTCTCGGCTCTGATAAAGCCGCGCTCAAAATCTGTGTGAATCTTTCCGGCTGCCTGAGGCGCTTTAGTGCCGTCTTTGATGGTCCAGGCGCGAACCTCGTCCTCTCCGGCCGTAAGGAAGGAGATGAGATCGAGAAGGCTGTACGACGCTTTGATGAGCTTGTCAAGGCCGGATTCGGAAATGCCCAGCTCCTCTAAGAACATGGCTTTTTCTTCGTCCTCAAGCTCGGAGATTTCCTGCTCTATTTCGGCGCAGATTACGACAACCTCGGCGCCTTCCGCCTGCGCAAATTCACGGACGGATTTAATGTAAGGGTTTTCCGAGCCGTCGGCCGCTTCGTCCTCTGATACGTTGGCCGCGTAGATTACAGGTTTAAACGAGAGCAGGTCCAGGGTTTTAACAAAGGCTGCCTCTTCCTCGGTCAGGTCCATGGCTCTTGCGGATTTGCCGGCGCCGAGAAAATCGTTTACCCGTTTTAAGATGTCAAGTTCCGCCTGAAGGCTCTTGTCGCCCTTGAGGTTTTTCGTGGTCTTTGCGATTCTCTTTTCCAGAACCTCCATATCTGAGAGTATGAGCTCCGTGTTTATGGTTTCGATATCGGAAAGGGGGTCTATCTTTCCGTTTACGTGAACGATGTTGTCGTTTTCAAAGCATCTCACTACGTGAACGATGGCCGCAACCTCGCGGATATGGCCCAGGAATTTGTTACCCAGTCCTTCACCCTTTGACGCGCCTTTGACGAGACCGGCTATGTCGCAGAACTCTATAGTAGTATAGATAGTCCGTTTGGAATTGTATACCTCGTGAAGTTTTTTCACTCTTTCGTCCGGCACGGTTACAACGCCTACGTTGGGCTCTATGGTACAGAACGGGTAGTTGGCCGCTTCGGCCCCCGCCTTTGTTATAGCGTTGAACAGCGTGCTCTTGCCTACGTTAGGCAGACCTACGATTCCTAATTTCATTTTATAAATCGCTCCTTTATATTTAAACGTTTTCGGATGGTATCAAATCGCGCTGCACCCTTTTTACACCCTTTTTCCGAGCGTGTAAAGTCAGCATTCTCAATTATATCACAGCATTTCCGAAGGCTCAAGGGTAAGAAGTTTCGCTACGCCAGCTTTCCGCAGGATATTTCCGGGCGGGCGTTGCGGCTGCGCAACGGGTGTTGCGGTATACGCAACAGACTGTGGCATTTTTTTATTAAAGTCTTTGGTAATCAGGGGATTTCGCCCTTGGCATACGTCTTGCTTTAAAGTGAGGCGTAACGGAGTTATTCGGATTTATTAATTCATCTATTCTTTAAGGAGGAGACATAATGAGTAAAGCTAAATCAAAAGTTGCTCTGGTCAAAGGCGACGACATACAGGCCAACGTAACCAGAGTCTTTGATCTGATGGGCGGCGTTCAGAACGTCATCAGAAAAGGCAGCACAGTCGTTTTAAAGCCTAACGCAGGACATGCCGAACCGCCTGAGACTTCCGTATGCACCAACCCTGAGGTTGTTCGCGCGGTAATCCGTGAGGTTAAGAAGGCAGAGCCTAAGCAGATTATCGTTGCAGAGGCTGCAGCTATCGGATGCGACACCTTAGAGTGCCTGAGGGTAAGCGGAATCCAGGCGGTTGCCGACGAAGAGGGCGTTGAAACAAGAGACATAAAGAGAGACAAGGATCTCATCAAGGTTGCCGTAAGAGGGTTCAGATCCAACATCGATTCCGTAAAGCTCCCGAGATTCCTTCTGGAGGCGGACCACCTTATCAACCTTCCTATTCTCAAGGCTCACGCTTCCATGGTATTCTCCGGCGCTCTGAAGAACATAAAGGGTGTTGTACAGGATAAGGTTCATATGGATATGCATAAGCAGAACCTTACCATGGCTATGATGGACGTATGGTCCGTATGCCGCGCAGACATAAACATCATGGACGCGCACAGGGCAGCTTCCGGCTACAGCCCGCACATGCCTGTACCTATCGAGACTCACATGATTCTGGGTTCCAAGGATCCTGTTGCTATCGACAGAGTCGCATGTGAGGTTACCGGCATCGATACCAGCGCCGTAGACTACTTCAAGGTTGCGGAGGAGACCGGCCTTGGAAATTACGACATGGATCAGATTGAAGTTGTGGGAGATTCCATCAAAGACTGCTTCTACAAGATGTGGATTCCTTACATCGGAGACATGAGCACCAGATGGCCTGAGTACAACGTAATGTGTAAGGGCGGCTGCTCCAGCTGTCAGGCCCTTCTCGCAATAAACATGGAAGAGCTGAAGGCTGTAGGCGCATACGACGAAAACGCAGGTATGACCGTAGTTATCGGTGGACTCAACGAGATTCCTGACGACATTCCTGACGAGAAGATCGTTCTTCACGGAAACTGCACCAAGAAGTATCTGAAGCAGCATCCGGGCGCATACCACATTCTGGGATGCCCTCCGAATGAGCCTGCGCTTTACCTGACCATTCAGAGACATGAGACCATCGACGGAACGGGAGATCAGGAAGACGAAATTATCCGTCCGTGCATGGCAAGAGACGCGGAAGTATGGCGTGAATACGTATTCCGCAAGTTTGAAGAATATCAGAAGGAAAACAGGGAGTAGTACTATGGACGGATACATCAGAGTCAAAGCGGGAGATGATTTCTGGAATCTGATGGACATGATTTTTACCAATCAGTTCATGAAGAAACATACCAATTTCGACAGCTTTGAGTATTTCAGGTATTCCAGCGCGGTTATGGTTAACTGGGGCGGGGAATATATGATCTATCCTGAGAAAGTATTTAACAACTTCATAGTGGAAAGCACCGAGTTTTCAAATTGGGATCAGATGGTTATGGCTGCTGCCGATGAGAGATTCGGCGCAGCTTAAGGATTGAGCTAAAACTGTTTAAACTATTTGATAGGAGAAAAAGATGGCAGAAAAGAAGAAATTACAGTCCGAAAATGTCAAATCCAATTTTGGAAAAGGCTGGATTATAATCCTCTATTGTCTGATCATGTTCTGGTTCCTCATCGGTTTTTCCATCGACGGACAGAACATCATTATAGAGGTTTTCGCAGGAAACAACTGGGAGAAGCTTGGCTTTGAGAGCCAGACAGCCCTTCATGCAAAGCTCCTGGAGCTGGCGATGTGGGCAGGATTCATCGGCGTAGTTGCATACTTTGTAATAGGAAGAATATGCATGAAGATCGGAGGAAGAAGGACCAGCGCCTTATTCCTCACCCTTGCAGGTCTTTCCTATATCTACTACGGCCGCGCTGACAGCATCATGAGCTACTTCATCGGTCTCACCCTCGTTACCATATTCATCAACGGCGCTGCATACATCGGAGGAGGAAACCTGGTAACCCAGTGGTTCCCTAAGAAAAAGGGACTTGTAAACGGTTACACCACCATGGGTCACAACCTAGGATCCGCCCTTTACGTACCTCTGATTTCATTCCTGGTTGCAAGCCTCGGAATGGCAAACGGCATGATGGTAACAGGTATTGCCGCAGTTGTTATCGGCGTTATCTCTTACTTCGTAATCAGAGACATGCCTCAGGAAATGGGCCTCTATCCTGACAACGTAACGAAGGAAGTATACGAGGCGGAATACGCAAGCGGAGAAGAGGTTTCCGAGAAGAGCCGCTGGACCGTCGGAAAGCTCCTCAAGACCAAGGAAATGTGGCTTGTTGCCTTCATCGTAGGTATAAATCAGCTGGTAACCACAGGTGTAATGAGCCAGATGGTTCCGAGAAACATGGAATTCGGCTTCACACAGGCTGAGGCCGTATCGCTGATGACCGTGTGCGCCCTTATAGGACTTGCAGGTTCTGTAGGATTCGGATTCCTGGATCAGAAGATGGGAGTAAAGACCGCAATCATCTGCTACCTGGTATGGTACTCCGCAGCGCTTATCATCAACGTTGTGTTCAACAACGCAATAGGCGGATACATCTGCGTGGCCATGGTAGGTATAGCTATAGGAGCGGCTGCAAACTTTATGACTTCCCTTCCTGCATCCGTATTCGGAAGACACAACTTCGACCTTGTATACTCCATATACTTCCCGATAATGGAGATTGTGCTGATGCTTAACTATATCATCAATTCCAAGGCACTTTCCTGGACCGGAAGCTTAAGAGGCGCTTATGTAGTTTTCATTGCTTTACTTATAATAAACATTGTACTTATCTCCGTCCTGAACACCAGAAAATACAACCTGGATTATCAGAAGGAGGACGAAGTTCTGAAGAAGAACGCTTAGTACGGAATGCGGGGCTGCTTCTTTTTAGAGGCAGCCTCACTTCATATTACAGTCAGAAGGAGGAAAAGAAATGGCAGATGTAGTAATCGTTGCAGCCTGCAGAACACCTATCGGAACCATAGGCGGTCAGTTTAAGACCCTGACCTCTCTGGATCTTTCCATTCCCGTTATGCAGAACCTGGTTAAGAGAGCGGGAATCAGCCCCGAGATAATCGAGGACGTAATCTGGGGATGCAACTATCAAAGAACATATAAAGAAAACAACCTTGCGAGAGTCGCTGCGGTAAAAGCAGGTCTTCCGGTAACCGTTCCGGGAATCACCGTGCACAGAAACTGCACCTCTTCCATGTCGTCGGTTCAGATGGGCTACTATCAGATAAAGGCCGGAGAAGCGGACTGCATCATGGCAGGCGGAGCCGACAGCATGAGCACTGCTCCTCACATGGTGTTCGACGCAAGATATGGAAAGAAATACGGTCACATGGAGCTGAGAGATTCCATGTGGGATTCCCTGACAAACCTGGGAATAGGCCCTGCCATGGGAATCACTGCGGAAAACGTGGCCGAAAGATATAACGTAACAAGAGAGGACATGGACGCATACGCTCTTCGCTCCCAGCAGAGAGCGGTGGCGGCCGTAGACGGCGGAAGATTCAAGGACGAAATCATTCCCGTAACCGTTCACGGAAGGAAGGAGGACGTAATCTACGACACCGACGAGTATCCGAGAAGAGACGCAAGCCTTGAAAAGCTGTCAAAGCTTAAGGCCACCTTCAAGGAAGGAGGAACGGTTACCGCCGGAAACGCTTCGGGAATGAACGACGCCGCATCGGGCGTGATTCTCATGAGCGAAGACAAAGCGAAGGAGCTTGGTATTACGCCTATGGCAAAGGTTGTATCCGTAGCTACTACGGGCGTAGATCCTGACGTAATGGGTATAGGACCTATAAGCGCGTCGAACAAGGCTCTCGGCAAAGCGGGCCTCACTGTGGAGGATATCGATCTCTTTGAGATAAACGAAGCCTTCGCGTCCCAGTGCATAGCATGCCAGAGAGAACTGGGAATACCTGACGACAAGCTCAACGTAAACGGTGGAGGAATTTCTCTCGGTCATCCTGTTGGAGCTACGGGTTCAAGACTTATCGTCACCCTCATGTACGAGCTGAAAAAGCGCGGTGAAAAGTACGGGCTTGCCACACTTTGCGCAGGCGGCGGCATGGGAACCGCAGTGGTTATAGAGATGATGTAAAATAAAATACCTGCAGGACGCATCGCCGGAACGGGCAGAACATCCGCAGGTATTTTTTTATTTCGATTTAGGGTAGTCGATGTTATAGTGCTTTATTTTCCGTGAAATTGTAGAAGCGTTTACCCCCAGCTTCGCGCCGGCCTCACGCAGGCTCTTCGATTCTTTAAGCACCGACTCTATGAGAGCTTTCTCGTAATTCTCCTTGGAGTGGTGGAGGTTTTCGGAACCCGGAGGAAGGTCCTTGCTCTGGGAGATGTCGATAATTCCGCGGAGCAGTTCGTCGACTCCTGTGTCTGCGCCGGATGCGCATATGACAAGGTATTCAATGACGTTTTCCAGCTCGCGGATGTTTCCCGGCCAGCTGTACCTCTTTATCATGGCAAGGTGCCTGTCCGTAAGCTTCAGGGATCGTCCGTGTTTCTCATTGTAGTAGTCGACAAAGTGTCTGCAGAGATCGTCGAGATCCTCAAAGCGTTCGCGGAGAGGAGGAATATTTACGGGAATTACGTTAAGCCTGTAATAGAGATCCTGCCTGAATGTGCCTTCTGCTATCTTCGCCTTCAAATCGGAGTTGGTGGCGGCGATAAAGCGTATGTCCAGCTTTATGGCTCTGGTGCCTCCGACTTTGGTGATTTCTTTGTTCTGAATGGCTCTTAAAAGCTTTACCTGAAGATCCATAGGCATATCGCCTATTTCGTCCAGCAGAATCGTGCCTCCGTTGGCGAGCTCGAAGAGACCCTGCTTGCCGGAAGGATTTGCCCCGGAGAAAGCCCCTTTCTCGTAGCCGAAAAGCTCAGATTCCAAAAGAGTAGGCGGAATGGAGGCGCAGTTCACCTTTATGAAAGGTTTATCGTATCTGCTGCTCATGCGGTAGATTTCATCGGCAACAACTTCTTTTCCCACGCCGGATTCACCGGTTATCAGTACGGTTGCGTCGGTAGGAGCCGCCATTCTTATGGTGTTATAGAGCTTCTGCATGCTGACCGATGAACCGATGAGGCGGCAGGACTCGTCTGTGTTGGTCTGTATCCTCACGTTTCTGCGGCTCTCATCTACAGAGTTTACTTCGCTGAGGAACTTCTCGAAATCCTCATGGAGAAGCCTGAGGGAAAGAATCGGCCGGCTGCTTACGACTACCTGACTCAGGCTGCCGTCTTTGTCGAATATGGGAACGCCCACCGCATAACCTGTGCGCGGCGGGTTCGTTTTATTTACCGTGGACAGTCGGAAAGCCCTCTTTCCAGTCTTCAGAACCTCCAGTGTGGCTCCTCCGGTAAAGAGACTTCCTTCTTCGACTATGTCGGATACCTTTCTGCCCAAGACCTCCTCCGGAAGAATTCCCGTGTTGCGGCGATGGGCCGGATTCACATAGAGACAGACGCCGTCCTTATCGGTTATGAATATGCTGTCGTCAAGGGAATCGGTAACCACCTTGAAGTCGATGCCTTTATCGAGGAAAACCTGAAGGTCGTCGTCTATTTCAGTGAGGAAATTCTTAACGTCCGGGGATTGGTCGCTGCCGGACTCACTGAGATACTTCTGTATTTTCTCTTTTACTTTCTGTATTGCTAAAACCTGATCCATTTATTTTCTCCTGTCCGCTTAATGATAACGTATCTCTTCGGGGAAGTAAATAATTTCGGACGAATTTGTTGCCTGTGTGCAACAAAAAACCCCTTATGCAACAGTCCAAAGGGACACATCCGTTGAATTTGCGGGGAAAAGCCTTGGCACGATGCTTGCTCCTTTAATGTGCAGAGCAGAAAAGAGGTGAAACGGTGAAAAAACTTTATATCAACTGCATTTCGGGAGTCAGCGGAGATATGATGCTGGGAGCTTTTCTCGACCTTTGCGTTCCTCTGACATACCTGAAAGAGAGACTTTCTCTTCTGCATCTGGACGAATTCACATTGAAGGCCGAGAGAATTTCGGTTTCTGGCCGCGAGGCAGTAAACGCAGATGTGGTCCTGAAAAACCCCGGTGATCTGACTAAAAATCCATACGGCGGAAGATACAGAAATTACAGGGATGTCAAAGCGCTCATAGGCGGCAGCGGTCTTAATGACAGAGAGAAGAACCTGAGCCTTAAAATCTTCGGGATAAAGGCCGAGGCGGAAGCCAGAGTCCACGGTGTCGATATAGATG
>DXHZ01000030.1 GCA_019113145.1 Candidatus Avanaerovorax faecigallinarum | reverse complement strand
TAGTCAAGAACTACAAGGTACTTTTCGGATACGGCAAGAGCTGGAGACTGCTTTACGCATTCTACATATTCTTCACCATATGCTTCATCATAGCAGGCATAACTCCGCTGACTGCGGTAATCGTGCTGTTTTTAAACCACTAGACTATATATCGGAATTTCCGCCGTCTCCGCCGTCTTTGGTTTCGGCGGTTTCACCGGTTTTGCCGGCTTTGTCCGGAGCGCCAGGCGCCTGCTCGCCGGGTTCCCCTGATCCTTCCGCTTTTTCCAGAGCCTCACGGAACTTCTGCTCCTTTTCCATCTTTTTCTTCTGCTGTTCCTTAAGGTTATCCATCATGCTCATTCCGGGACGCCTGAAGATGTAGATGAAGCAGATTATGAGGAGTATGACTCCTATGACGGACTTTACCGATATATCCAGATTATCAAACATGTTATCATTATCCTTTCGCGAAAAATTTCATTTCGCATTATAAACGATTGTTCCGATTAAATCAAGGAGGTAACTTTTGAATAAGCATTTTTCCATCGTAAACAGGCGCAGCGTAATCTACATCACAATACTCATGCTGGTGCTCATAGCTCTCCTGGGCGTATGTCTTTCCTTCGCCCTCAAAGGAAGCAGCCTGTGGTACATAGGAGTCGTCATATTTGGCGGCCTGCTGCTTTTCGGAGTGCTCATCACCCGTTCCGTCCTGGACGCCGGAATCGACGTTATCCGCGGAACCGTCATTCTTCCCGATCTTAAACACCCGGAAAGGGGTAAGGTGCCCGCATTTAACGTATCGGAGCTTGAGGACGTCGGTCTTTCCACCTATGACGGCAAAGAGCTGGATCCTTCAAAGGATAAGCTTACCGGCGCCAAGGTTGTATTTTACCTTAAGGACGGAGACACGAAGGAGTATTTCCCTCTCTCCATTACGAAAAAGCAGTTTGACAGATTAAGGCGCGGAATGCTCCTCATGGCATCGGAAGCCGATGATGATTTTTAACGCCCGCCTAAGGCCCGTCAGTACTTTATATTGTATTTTTTGAGCTTGTCATAGAATACGCTCTTTGACATGTCAAGCTCCTTCATAGCAGCCTGCTTGTCGCCGTGATATTTTAGAAGAGTCATCTCCAGGATTCTCTCCTCTTCAAGTGCCAGATGCTCCTTCATGGTGACAGGCTCTTTTTGTCTTCCTATTCTAAGATGCTCCGAGTAGATTATGTTGGAGTCGCATATGGTCACTGCCCGCTCTATGACGTTTTCCAGCTCTCTCACGTTTCCCGGCCAGTCGTAGGAAAGCAGCTTCCTCAGGGCTCCTCCCGAAAACTGTTTCATCTCCATGCCGTAAGCGTCGCAGCTTCTCTTAAGCAGCCTGTTTATAAGTATGTACAGGTCTGACTTTCTGTCCTTGATAGGCGGTATCTCTATAGGGAATACGTTTATTCTGTAGAAGAGATCCTGTCTGAACCTGCCTGCGGCAACCTCCTCCTCCAGATTTCTGTTGGTCGCGGCGATCACCCTTACGTCTATCTTTACCGGCTTTGACGAGCCTACTCTGTATATTATCTTGTCCTGAAGAACGTGAAGGAGCTTGACCTGAATGTCCAGAGGAATGTCTCCTATTTCGTCAAGGAATATGGTTCCCTTGTCCGCGGCTTCAAAGAATCCCGTCTTGCCTTCCGCTCTGGCTCCCGTAAACGCGCCTCCCACGTATCCGAACAGCTCGCTTTCGAAAAGGCTCGGAGCTATGGCGTTACAGTTTACCTCCACAAAAGGCGCATCCGGGTTTCCGACGTTGTGAATATCCCTTGCCAGAATTGACTTTCCCGTTCCGCTTTCTCCCGTGATTATGACGTTGAACCTGTTGCGGGAAGCCTTGTACGCCATGTACTTCACTTCCCTTATCTGGCTGCTTACTCCCGCAAAATTGCTGAAGGCCTCCTCCGGAAAATCCGCTATGCGTTCTTCCTCTCCCTCGGTCGCTTTTCCCTCCAGCTGGCTGATTATCTCGTTTCTGTCGCTTAAAAGTCTTTCCAGGTTTTCCGCAGGCTCCAGTATCAGGTACGCGCCCCTGCCCGCCTTTCCGTCCGTCTCCTTCCACGGCACGACGCTGCATATGAAAGGCCTTTTATTCAGTTCATATATTCTCTCCAGAAATCCTTCGCTTTTCCCCTCCATGGCGTGAAACAGCTCCGACGCCACGGCCGAGTTGTCGAAAACGTCAAAATAGCTTTTTCCTGTCACGTCGACTCTGGATCTCCCGGCTTCCTTTTCCATATATGAGGCTCCTCTGAGAAGTCCTCCTATATCCTCGTTTCTGACGCTGTAGCCCTTGGCCTGAAAGAACTTTATCTCTCCCGTCGTTCCGTCTATGACGACGGCGTTTCCCACGGCGGAAAAGTACGTCATTCTGTACTTTCTGTCGTTGACGGCGATAACCGTTTCGTGGTTTATGGTGTCTACAGATACGGATATGCGAAACCCGTAATATACGGTCTCCACTCTCATCGGCGTAGACAGCTGATGCTCTCTCATCACCTTGTACTTAGGCAGAATCTTTTCGTTGTTGTACACGCCTATGGCGATGAGAACGTCTCCCTCTCTTATGCCCTGATCCTTTATGTTCAGGGTCTCAAGGTCTGCGGCGCGGAGATTTCCGTCGTCTCCCCCGAGCCTGCTGTCCGCAATTATTACGATGTCACCGTCTTCTATCTTGCCTGCGGGATGGGATTCCCTCGCGCTTATGGATATTCCGGTAAATTCCTCCGCCCGATGGTTGCACATTCTTATTATTCCGTTTTCGTCTAAAAAAATAACCCCCATGTTCAGGTTATCCATCAGTCTCTCTACCGTATAATCATCGTGGTTTTTCAATGGTCTGCCCCCGTAATATCAGGTTCTGTTCTAACTTTTCGTATATTCCATTCTACAAAAAAAAGCCGCCTCCTGCAATAGGTCTGCGGCTTAAATCACTTATTTATTCCGGATTTCAGGAACGTATTATGGACTTAAGGAAGGCCTTCAGTCTCTCCGACTTCGGATTGTTGAAAATATCCTCCGGCTTTCCCTCTTCGACTATTTCCCCGTCGTTCATGAAGATAACTCTGTCGGCCACCTCTTTCGCAAAGCCCATCTCGTGGGTTACCACTATCATGGTGGTGTGCTCCTCAGCCAGCTTCTTCATTACGTTGAGAACCTCTCCCGTGATTTCCGGGTCGAGGGCCGATGTCGGCTCGTCGAAGAGCATGAGGTCAGGGTTCATGGCAAGGGCTCTCGCTATGGCCACTCTCTGCTTCTGTCCGCCGGAAATGTGAGCCGGATACACGTCAGCCTTTGTCTCAAGGCCTACCATCTTAAGAAGCTCCATGGCCCTCTTCTTCGCCTCTTCCTTATCCATGCCCTTTACCTTTACCGGCGCGTAAGTTATATTCTCAAGGCAGGTCATATGAGGGAACAGGTTGAAGTGCTGAAACACCATTCCCGTCTCGCCGTTAAGTTCGATGTTTCCCGAAGTCACCTTGTTAAGTCCGTTTATGCAGCGAAGGAGTGTGCTCTTTCCGGAGCCGGAAGGCCCTATGATGGCGACGGTTTCACCCTTTGACACCGTAAGGCTGACCCCTTTGACGACTCTGAGGTCCCCGAAATCCTTCACTATGTCCGTCATTTTCAGGATTGTTCTGTCCATCAGTACTCCTCCTTAGCGTCGTATCTCATAAAGTATTTCTCTATTCTTCCCGCGGCAAGGGTGAGAACGCTGCACATTACAAGGTAGATGGCGGCCGCCCAGAAGAATATGGATATGTCTGTCTCCCTGTTTACGGCGCTCTGGGTCGCCTTCATAAGCTCGATAACCCCTATGCTGGAGGCAAGAGCCGTATCCTTTACGAGGGTTATGGCTTCGTTTACCACAGGAGGCAGTATGGTCTTCATGGTCTGAGGCAGTATGATATCCTTCATGGTCTGACCTCTCGAAAGTCCCAGGACGTACGCCGCCTCGTACTGCCCTCTGTCTATACCGTTTATTCCGCCTCTGTATATTTCGGCAAAATATGCCGCGTAGTTGAGGACAAAGGTTATGCATGCCGTCGGCAGGGCCGGAATGGTAATATCCAGCGTAAACGGGAAAAAGAAATAGAAGAAAAACAGCTGGAGCATGAGAGGAGTTCCCCGGAACACCCACACGTAAAACTTGCATATCCAGCTTAAAGGTTTAAACCTGCTCCTTTCTCCAAGCGCAATGGGAAGGCCCAGAGGCAGGGAAAGAACCAGGGTTATTACAAAGAGTATTATGGTGGTCTTTACGCCCGTCACCATGAAGGGCATAAACTGTGAGAAATATTCAGCCATTTATATTTCCTGCTTCCATTCATAGATTAGGCGGGGCAAGAACCCCGCCGGTTTATTATAATATCTGTTGCGTTTTTTATCAAGTACCGCCGTTCCTTGCGGGCAGGCGTTACTCTACGGGCTCGCAGATTACTATGTCTCTTCCGAACCATTTCTCGCTGATCTCGGCAGCCGTTCCGTCATCTACCAGAGCCTGAAGCGCTTCGTTTACCTTATCTCTCAGCTCAGTGTTATCCTGCGCAAATCCGATGGCGTAGAAGTCGTCTCCCAGGTCGTAGGTGCACTCCTGCATCTCGCCGCCCAGGTTGTTGTTGGTGTATTCGCCGAGAACCTGGTCCACTGCGATTACGTCAACTCTTCCCGCCTTAAGATCCATGATTGCAAGGTCGTAAGTATCATACTCGGTGATGTTTGCCGCAAAGGAGTCGTAAGCAGGATCCGCCTCAAGCATCTGAAGGGCGGAGGAGTCAACCTGAGTTCCTATCTTAAGGTCAGCAAGCTCTTCTCCCGAGGTCACATCGATTCCCGAATCCGCAAGGGACATGAGAACGATTTTATTGTTGAGGTATTTGTTGGAAAATGCCATAGCCTCCATTCTCTCAGGAGTTACCGAAAGTCCGTTCCAGAGGCAGTCTACCGTACCTGCCTTAAGCTCGATTTCCTTGGCGTCCCAGTCAATAACCTTAAATTCCATGGTAACGCCCAGCTTCTCGCCTACGGCGTTGGCAAGGTCGATGTCAAAGCCCACTATATTTCCTTCCTCGTCTCTGAAGCCCATAGGGGCAAAAGTATCATCGATTCCGACTACTATGGCGTCGCTTTCCTCTTCGGCCGCATCTGCGTCTGCTTCTCCTTCAGCGTTTCCGCCTGACGCCTCATCGCTTCCGCATGCCGTAAGAGCCGTCATTCCAAGCACCATGGCCGCAGCCATGAAAACCGCAAGTAACTTCTTCTTCATATCTTTTTTCGTCCTTTCCGTGTGGTCTGATCTGTATTGCGGCGCGCTCTGTCCGCCGCTTTATCTGTCACTTTGTCTTTTCTGCTTTATCGCTTTAACTCATTAAACCGATAGCAATATAAAGTTTACCACGGCGGGCGGCGGTTGTCAATAGGCTCTTTGATGTTCGGGTAATTTTAAGGTGCTGCTGCTCGGGTGACTTTAGGTCTTTGCTGTCCGGGGGATTTTAAGGAAGTGTTCGACAAGAAACCGGATTTTCATATATCATGCCGAACGATTTTCGGCTTTTCTGACGTGCAATCAAAATATGCCGAAAAAATAAGCAGATCAAGCCTGCTTTGGCCGATGATAATTCGACATAATCTTTAGATATTGCCTTTAAAGCCGAAAATCATTCGACATTTTAGCAAAAATACGCACCTGAAGTCGAAAAGCGGATTCCCGCTCCGCTTAAGCAGGAATCCGCTCATTTCACTATACGGCCATATCGTCCAGATACTCATACAGACTGTCAAACATCTCAGAGTCTGTCGGCGTGTAGGTTCTGACCTTTTCTCCGCCGTCAGCGGTTTCGTAGGTGACGATCTCCACCAGCCCTGCGTCTATGAGGTGAAGATAGCATATGTACCTTCCCGCCTCAGAATCGTAGAAGTCCAGCATCATATTTCTGCCGTCATAAGCCTGCGTGGACGTTGCTGAATTGGAAAACGGATACCTTATATCCTTTCTGTAGTCCGACGAGGTCAGAATGCTCACCACGTCGCCTATCTCCCTTGAGGCGCTCAGTTCTTTAAATCTGTAGTCCTCCACGAACGGGTCGCTCTGCACGTTGCATCTTATCTGCACGCCTTCCGTGATCTCCACTCCCGTTATTTCATCAAAGTTCCTCGGGTAGAACGCCCAAACGAGGAAGCATACTGCCAGAACTGCAAATACCGCGAGTATTATCCAGTTTTTCTTTCCGGCAGACCTGCCGCCTTTGTCATTGCTGTTCCTTTTCTTCGTTTCCTCCATCTGCTTCTTCCCCCTTCTCACCGGCGTCCGTATCAGCACCCGGTTCCCTTACGGGCTCAGCGTAAACGTAAGACGGGGCATTCTCGCCGGAATCCTGACTCTGCTGCTCCCCTGCAGCAAAACCGGGAACCGGACCGCTGTAATCTCTGAAAACCGCCATAGTCTTGTAAATATACACCAGCTTCACTATGCCGATTACGAGCATTATTAACCCGCCTACGACCGTTGCCATTGTTCCCAGCGACGGAACTATAAACAGCATCACCGCACCTATTCCGGTGCAGATATATCCGCCGAGCATCCACTTCCATATGGTCATCCAAGTCTCGGAAAGCGGATTGCCCACTTCCTCAAGGCATGTGGAGTGGCCTTTGATTTCGCAGTATGTGCCGTATATGGTCAGCACCACGATTACAATGGTCACCAGAAGGGCCATGTAAATACCCGCAGCGCCGATTCCGTGCGCGAAAAGGGCCGCCGTCGTCGCTATGAGCCAGATGACTGTCACTCCCATGGAAACGAAAACTATGACGCCGGATTTCCTGTAGAAGCCGTTCAGCTTTCCCATCATTATGAGAAGCACCGCATATATGATTCCGCATACTGCCGCCACTATGCTGTCCGAGTCTATCAGGTCTACCACCGCAACTATAACACCGACCCAGAACAGTACGTTCAGCTTTTTACTCAGTTCCCTCGCTTTTTCAACGTTCATTCCCTCACGTCCTTTCCGTAATTATCAATTATCTTCATCGTCTTATGCAGATATACAAGTCTGATTATGCCGACCACGGTAACTATAACGATACTTGCAGCAGCTGCAATTACGCCGAGCACCCAGAATATAAATACCAGCAGTATGCTGCATATGGAGCACACGAAGCCGATTATATACCAGTTCCACAGCTTCATCCAGGCGTCCGATTGTTTCCTGTCTATGTGACTCAGCACTTCGGAATGAGCCTTATATTCGCAGTACACTGCATATATGGCCAATATACCGGCGGCAGCAGCCAGAATACTGAGGCCTGCTGCTCCGACACTGACAGCAGCATTTTCAGTTCCTGTATTACTTTCCACCACAGGTATTATGCCGCTTAAAACTGCACATATCACGTTTATTATTCCTGCCGTCCTGTACCTTTCATTTACTGCTCCCATGGTGATTAGAACAGCTCCGGCCAGTGCGTTAAACACACATACTCCTATACCCGCAATCAGGCCCGTCTTTATAAATCGTCCCAGCAGGTCGTCCTCAAAAAATCCCAGAATAATCGCCGCTACAGCAAACCAGAACAGTAAATTAATCTTCGTTCTCAGCGAACGAGCCGTTTCAGCATTCATCATAACAGAATCTCCTTTCCCTTGTTTTAATGCGCTCAGGTTCATTTTCCGAATATTTTCTATTTCTCAAGCAAATCATACCACAGTGCATACATATATTCAACTTAAGTTTTCTTAACAGTTTCTGAAAATAAAACAGGCCTCGCATGCGTTTACCGCGCGCGAAGCCTGCAGGCTTTGTTTAATCCTTATTAAACGAGTTCGAGGAATACCACCTCAGCGCAGTCGCCTCTGCGAGGTCCCAGCTTGAGGATTCTGGTATATCCGCCGTTTCTCTCAGCATATTTAGGAGCGATTTCCTCAAACAGCTTTGTTACAACGGACTCGTCGTATATGTAGGCAAGCACCTGTCTCCTTGCGTGGAGATCGCCGCGCTTTGCCAAAGTGATGAGCTTTTCTGCTTCTCTTCTGGCTTCCTTAGCTCTGCAGTCGGTAGTAGAAATTCTGCCCTCTCTGAAGAGATCGGTTACAAGATTTCTAAGCATAGCCTTTCTGTGAGCTGTAGGTCTGCCCAGCTTTCTATATCCTGGCATCTTGTTTCTCCTTTCGTAGCATTGACTATTACTCTTCCGAAGGCTTCAGGCTCAGTCCCAGCTCTTCCAGCTTGGCCTTGACTTCGTCCAGAGATTTCTTGCCGAGGTTTCTTACCTTCATCATATCCTCTTCGGTACGCTCGGTAAGCTCCTCAACAGTATTGATTGACGCTCTCTTCAGGCAGTTGAAGGAACGAACGGAAAGTTCCAGTTCTTCTATAGTCATTTCGAGAGCTTTTTCTTTCTGATCCTCTTCCTTTTCCACCATGATCTCCATGCTGTCAGTTGCATCGTCAAGCTGAATGAACAGGTTCAGATGCTCCTGCATTATCTTGGCGCCGATGGAAACTCCCTCTTCAGGTGAGATGGAGCCGTCGGTCCATATTTCGAGGATGAGACGGTCGTAGTCAGTTACCTGACCTACTCTGGTGTGCTCCACGGTATAGTTCACCTTCTTCACCGGAGTGAAGATGGAGTCCACCGGAATCACTGAAATCGGAGTGGTTTCGGTCTTGTTCTGCTCTGCAGGAACGTAACCTCTGCCCTTTGCAAGATTCAGCTCCATAACAAGGGTCGCATTTTCCTCGAGAGTTGCAATGTGAAGGTCCGGATTGAAAATCTCAAGTTCGGAGTCTCCGATGATGTCAGCTGCGGTAACCTCTTTAGGTCCCACTGCGTTTATGATTACTCTCTTTGTGCTTTCCCCGTTAAGTCTGATTGCAAGTTTCTTCAGGTTGAGAATGATCTCAGTTACATCCTCTCTGACTCCCGGAATGGTGGAGAACTCGTGGAGTATGCCGTCAATCTTAATGGATGTTACCGCTGCACCCGGAAGAGAGCTGAGAAGAATTCTTCTCATGCTGTTACCGAGGGTCAGGCCGTAGCCTCTTTCAAGCGGCTCTAAGACAAACCTGCCGTAATGCGCGCTTTCGTCCACAGTCTTTGATATTGTTGGTTTTTCGATTTCTATCATTTAAAAAACCTCCTCTTTCTTCCAAAGTAATAATAACGGCCTTAGCTTTCTTATTATTTGGAGTACAGTTCGACGATAAGCTGCTCTTCAACAGGTGTGTCGATTTCGTCTCTCTCAGGTACGGATAATACCTTACCTTCGAGTTTGTCAACGTCTACTGTCAGCCAGGAAGGAGTTGTAACCACCATGTCTCTTATCTCCTTGAACTTAGGAGATTTGGTGCTGGCTTCCTTTACCTTGATGACATCGCCAGGCTTAACCTGCAGTCCAGGGGAGCTTACTTTCTTTCCGTTTACGGTAAAGTGACCGTGAACGATAAGCTGTCTTGCCTCTTTTCTGGTAGCTGCAAGGCCCAGTCTGAATATAACATTATCGAGACGGCATTCCAGGAGAACCATAAGGTTGGTACCTGTAATTCCGCTCATCTTCTTTGCCTTTTCGTAGTAGTTTCTGAACGGCTTTTCTAATATGCCGTAGATGAACTTGGCCTTCTGCTTTTCACGGAGCTGAAGTCCGTATTCGCTCATTTTTCTGTTAGTCCTCTTAACCTGTCTCTTGGACTTTTTGCTGATTCCAAGGTATGCAGGGTCGATTCCGAGGGAACGACATCTCTTGAGGACAGGTGTTCTGTTTACTGCCATTTTTATACCCTCCTATTACACTCTTCTTCTCTTCGGCGGTCTGCATCCGTTATGCGGAATCGGTGTTATATCTTTAATCATTGTGATTTCAAGACCAGCAGCCTGAAGCGCTCTGATAGCGGCTTCTCTTCCGGCACCCGGACCCTTTACAAAAACTTCAACGGTCTTAAGACCATGCTCCATTGCAGCCTTTGTAGCAGTCTCTGCCGCCATCTGTGCCGCAAAAGGAGTCGACTTTCTGGAACCCTTGAATCCGAGGGAACCTGCGCTGGACCATGCAAGCGCGTTACCGTTTGAATCTGTAAGAGTAACTAAAGTATTGTTAAAGGTGGATTGGATATGTGCCTGGCCTTTTTCAATGTTCTTGCGTTCTCTTTTCTTTTTTCTGACTGTCTTCTTTACAGCTTTAGCCATTGTTTCCTACCTCCTTCTTATTTTTTCTTTCTGCCCACGGTCTTCTTAGGACCTTTGCGGGTTCTGGCATTAGTCTTGGTTTTCTGACCTCTTACAGGAAGGCCTCTTCTGTGTCTGATGCCCCTGTAGCTTCCGATTTCCATGAGACGCTTGATGTTCATGGAAACCTCTCTTCTGAGATCTCCCTCAACTGCATATTCGCTGTCGATAATCTTTCTGATTCTGCCGGCCTCATCTTCTGTGAGGTCCTTAACTCTGGTGTCAGGGTTTACTCCGGCCTTCTCTAAGATTGCCAGCGAGGTAGGTCTGCCTATACCGTAAATGTAAGTTAAACCGATTTCTACCCTCTTTTCTCTTGGTAAGTCTACACCGGCTATACGAGCCATACGTTTCCTCCTTCTCCTATCTTCCGTCACCTTTCCGGGGGTGATATAGACAGGCGCTCTAAAAACAAATATTACTTTTACACGCTGCATACCCGGTTCGTGCAGCGAAATTTAACTGGCTTTTTAGCCCTGTCTCTGCTTGTGCTTAGGGTTCTCGCAGATGACCATTACTTTTCCGTGTCTCTTGATAACCTTGCACTTTTCGCAGATTGGCTTTACGGATGCTCTTACTTTCATCTTTAAACTCCTTCCATTCTGCCTTTTTAACGGTTATTTATCTCTCCATATGATTCTGCCGCGGGTAAGATCGTAAGGTGAAAGTTCCACTTTAACCTTGTCTCCCGGAAGAATCCTTATGTAGTTCATTCTTATCTTGCCGGAAATATGCGCCAGCACCTCGAATCCGTTTTCAAGCCTGACCTTGAACATGGCGTTAGGCTGGGCGTCTACAACCGTTCCGACTGCCTCGATTACATCTTTCTTAGCCATTTGGTTTACACCTCTTCCTATATCAATGTAAGCAGCTCAGGCTCACCATCGTTTATAACTACAGTATTCTCATAGTGGGCTGAAAGCTTTCCGTCTGCCGTCACCACAGTCCAGTCATTGCCCAGAGTTTCCACCTCGTAGGTTCCCTCCGCAATCATCGGCTCTATGGCAAAGACCATTCCTTCCGCAAGGCGCGGTCCTTTTCCCGGCTTTCCGTAGTTTGGAATCTGGGGATCTTCATGAAGCTCCCTTCCGACTCCGTGACCCACGAAATCTCTTATTACCGAAAAGCCCGCAGCTTCCGCCTCACACTGTATGGCGTGAGAAATGTCGGAAAGTCTGTATCCGACTCTGGCGTACTTTATGCCGGCAAAGAAGCTTTGGCGGGTTACGTCTATAAGCCGCTGGGCTTCCTCGCTTATTTTTCCCACAGGATACGTTCTTGCGGCGTCGCTGACATAGCCCTTATAGGTAGAGCCCACGTCCACGCTGACGATGTCGCCCTCCTGAAGCACTCTGTCCGCCGAAGGAATCCCGTGTACTATTTCATCGTTTACAGAAACGCAGGCGTTGCCGGGGAATCCGCCGTAGTCTTTAAACGTCGGAATCATCTTATGGCTCGTGATTATCTCACGAACAAAATCGTCAATGTCCAAAGTGGTCAGCCCCGGCTTTATGTAGTCAGACAGGGCGTTGAGAACATGTCCCGTAACCTTGCCCGACTCACGCATAAGCCCTATTTCTTCTTTTGATTTGATGACTATCATTTTACTCACCCAGTGCTTTTACGATATCCGCAAATACTCTGTCGAGATCACCGGATCCGTCAATCTCGGCAAGATTTCCTGCCTTCTTATAGTAGTCCACTAAAGGCATTGTCTGCGCCTTATAGACTTCTATTCTGTTCTCAACGGTTTCTACGGTGTCGTCGTCTCTCTGGAAGAGTTCTCCGCCGCAGATGTCACAAATGCCTTCCTTCTTAGGAGGTATGTTTACGATGTGATAGCTTGCGCCGCACTTCCTGCAAACACGCCGTCCGGTAAGTCTGGTAAGCAGCTCCTGCTTTTCCACCTCTATATCGATTACGACATCAAGCTTCTGGCCGTGAGCCTGTAAAAACTCATCCAGTTTTTCAGCCTGAAATACTGTCCTCGGGAAACCGTCAAGAAGGAAACCTTCTTTACAGTCATCCTTAAGAAGTCTGTCGGTGGCTATTTCAACCACCAGTTCGTCGGGAACCAGCTCTCCGCGGTTCATATACTCCTGAGCCTTCTTTCCAAGCTCAGTGCCGTTTTTGATGTTCTCACGGAAGATATCCCCCGTGGAAATGTGCGGAATGCCGTACTTCTCAACTATTTTCACAGCCTGAGTGCCTTTGCCGGCTCCCGGAGGCCCTAACAGAATTGTTCTCAGCATTTGTCTCATCCCCTCTTATTTAAGAAATCCGGAATAATTTCTCATTACCATCTGATTTTCCAGCTGCTTCATGGTATCTATAGCCACACCTACAGCAATAAGGAGTGACGTTCCGCCGAAGTGGATGTTCATTCCCGTAAGCTGTCCTACGATAGTAGGAAGTGTTGCAACAACAGCCAGGAAGATTGCTCCCACGAAGGAAATTCTGCTCATTACCTTTGTGAGATATTCCACGGTGGCTCTGCCCGGTCTTATACCCGGAATAAATCCGCCGTTCTGCTTCATGTTCTGCGCTATTTCCACAGGATTGAATGTAACCGTAGTGTAGAAATAGTTGAAGAATATGATGAGCAGAATGTTAAATGCCGCATATACCCATACTCCCGGGTTTCCGCTTGGAGAAAGCCATTTCGTAACGAATTCGGCAAATCCTGTTCCCGGGAAGAAATTTACAAGCATAATCGGAGTCTGAATCAACGAAAGTGCGAAGATTACAGGAATTACTCCGGCCTGATTTACCTTCAGAGGAATATGAGTAGACTGTCCGCCGTACATCTTTCTTCCTACTACTCTCTTCGCATACTGGACAGGAATTCTTCTCGTTCCCTGCTGTACTTCGATGATTCCCAGAATCACTACTACTGCAGCTATGAGGAACAGGATTATGGTCACGATGCCAAGCTGTCCTTCCCTGTACTGGGTCCACATGCTTCTGATACCGCTCGGAATTCTCGCAACGATGCCGCTGAAGATTATCAGGGAAATACCGTTTCCGATTCCGTTTTCGTTTATCTGCTCTCCGAGCCACATGAGGAAGGCCGTACCCGCCGTAAGAACCAGTATGATTACCGCAAAGGAGAACCACGTCTGATCGATTACTGCCCCTCTGAACAGACCCACCGTAAGTCCCAGCGCCTGAATCAGGGCCAGAACCACAGTCATGTATCTCGTTATCTGAGCCATTTTCTTTCTTCCGGTCACGCCTTCCTTGGCAAGCCTTTCGAAATACGGGAATGCTATACCCAGAAGCTGCATAATAATGCTTGCCGTTACATACGGCGTAATGCTAAGCGCAAAGATGGTGAAGTTGCTGAAGGCTCCGCCTGAAAACAGGTCGAAGAGATCCAGCAGTCCTGCATCGCCGCTGAAGGTCTGAGCCAGGACATCTCTGTCGATGCCCGGCACAGGTATGCTTGAACCGATCCTGAAAACCACCAGCATAAGCAGCGTAAATATCAGCTTTCTGCGTATTTCAGGAATCTTAAACGCTTTCGCTACATTATTCAGCAGATCCATATCAGATCACCTCTGCCTTTCCTCCGGCAGCTTCTATCTTTTCAATTGCAGTCCTGGTAAACTTCTGTGCCTTTACCGTGATGCCCTTGTCTAAAGCTCCATCTCCGAGAATCTTAACGCCGTCTTTAACCTGCTTTACCATTCCGGCCTCGATAAGAACCTCAGGTGTAACCACGGTACCGGCCTCAAATCTGTTAAGCTCCTCCACGTTCACGATGGAATATTCCTTAGCCCATTTGTTGGTGAAGCCTCTCTTAGGAAGACGTCTGTACAGCGGCATCTGTCCACCCTCGAATCCGAGTCTTACTCCGCCGCCGCTTCTGGACTTCTGGCCGTTCATACCTCTGCCGGCAGTCTTTCCCTGACCGGTAGCGGTACCGCGGCCCTTTCTTTTAGGGTTCTTCTTGGAACCTTCAGGAGCTCTTAATTCATGCAGTTTCATTATACCTTGCACCTCCTATCCTTAGATTTCTTCTACAGTTACTAGATGCGATACTTTCGCAATAGCACCGCGGGTCTGAGGTGTGTCGGCTAATTCAACACTGCGATGCATCTTTCTGAGTCCTAACGCTTCGACTACTTTCTTCTGTTTAGGGGAAGCGCCGATGGTGCTCTTAGTTAAAGTGATTTTTAACATTGCCATTTCGCGTATCCTCCTATCCTAAAATTTCTTCAGGTGTCTTGCCTCTCAGCTTTGCCACCTTCTCAACTGTCATAAGGTTTCTGAGTCCCTCGATAGTTGCAAGAGCCATGTTTCCGGTGTTGGAAGAACCCAGGGATTTAGCTCTTACGTTCTTAAGTCCTGCAGATTCCAGTACGGTTCTCACCGAAGAACCTGCGATAACTCCGGTACCAGGCGCAGCCGGCATGATGAGAACCTTGCCTGCTCCGAATACGCCCGTTACTGTGTGAGGAACCGTGGTTCCTACGATTGGAACATATATGAGTTTCTTCTTTGCATCCTCGGTAGCTTTTCTTACAGCTTCAGGAATTTCCTGAGCCTTTCCGAGACCAACGCCCACATAACCGTTGCCGTCACCTACTACTACGGTTACGGAGAAACGCATGTTTCTTCCGCCCTTAACGGTCTTGGCAACACGTCTGATGCTGACGATGTTTTCCTTCAAGTCCAGCTTGGATGCATCTATGATATTACGCATTCCTTATTTCCTCCTGTTAGAATTTCAATCCGCCTTCACGGGCGCCTTCAGCAAGTTCCTTAACTCTTCCGTGATAAAGGAATCCGCCTCTGTCGAAAGCAACCTCGCTGATGCCCTTGGCAAGAGCTCTCTGTGCTACAGCCTCTCCTACTTTTCTGGCAGCTTCCTTGTTTCCGCCGTGTTCAAAGGTTCCCTTAAGGTCCTTATCGGTGGAGGACGCTGCTACCAGTGTAGTCATATTTACATCGTCTATGATCTGACAAGAGATGTTCTTGTTGGATCTGAAAACACAAAGTCTCGGTTTTTCAGGAGTTCCGGACAGGTTTTTTCTGACTCTTGCGTGTCTTTTCAGACGCTTGTCGTTTCTGCTTTCCTTTGCCATTTTCACTTCACTCCTTTCACTTATTTAGCACCGGCTTTGCCTTCTTTTCTGCGAATAACCTCGTTCTCGTACTTGATACCCTTGCCCTTGTAAGGTTCAGGCTCTCTCCAAGATCTGATTACTGCAGCGTAGTTTCCTACTGCGGCTTTGTCGATACCCTTTACTACTACAGTGTTAGGATCAGGAACTTCGGTGGTGATTCCTTCAGGATCCGGCATCTCAACAGGATGGGAATATCCCAGGTTCATCACTAAAGTCTTGCCCTTCTTCTCAGCTCTGTAACCTACGCCTACGAGAGTCATTCTCTTCTCGAATCCGCTGGTTACGCCGATGATCATGTTGTTTACAAGTGTTCTTGCAAGACCGTGCTGAGATCTGTAGTTTCTATCGTCGGAAGTTCTGGTGAAAACTACTTCTCCGTCTTTTACTTCTATATCTATAAGCTTGCTGATCTGTTCCTGCAGCTGACCCTTAGGTCCCTTTACGGTTACCATGTTGTTAGCGTCTACGGTAACCTCTACACCGGCAGGAAGCTGAGCAGGTTTTCTACCTATTCTTGACATATTTCTTACCTCCTACCATACATAACAGATTACTTCTCCGCCAACGCCCAGCTTTCTGGCTTCCTTGTCGCTGATTACTCCCTTTGAAGTAGAGATGATAGCGATTCCGAGGCCGCCCAGTACCTTAGGCACTTCGTTAGCCTTTGCATAAACCTTAAGGCCCGGCTTGGAGATCTTCTTGATTCCGCTTATTACTCTTTCCTTGCCTGCACCATACTTCATTTCAATCTTTATGATGCCCTGCTTGTTATCGTCGATAACTTCGTACTTGCTGATATAGCCTTCGTTTAACAGAATCTCGGCGATGGATTTCTTGATATTGGACGCCGGGATTTCAACTGTCTCATGACCTGCTGTATTGGCATTTCTGATTCTCGTCAGCATATCCGCGATTGGATCTGTCATTGTCATTACAGTATTTCTCCTTCCTCTTGCACGGTTCGGGCTCCCGCCCGCCTGTGCACTGATGTAACTATTTTACCAGCTGGCTTTTCTAACCCCAGGTATTTCTCCCTTATATGCTAATTCTCTGAAGCATATACGGCAGATGCCGTACTTTCTGAGTACAGAATGAGGTCTTCCGCATATTCTGCATCTCGTATACGCACGGGTCGAATACTTAGGCTTTCTCTGCTGTTTAACCTTAAGAGATGTCTTTGCCATTTTAACCTCCTAGTTCTTCTCAAACGGCATTCCCAGGAACTCGAGAAGAGCTGCTGCCTCTTCGTCAGTCTTTGCCGTAGTAGTAAATACGATGTTCATTCCCTTTATCATGTCTACGTCATCGTAGTTGATTTCAGGGAAGATGAGCTGCTCCTTGATACCCATGGAGTAGTTTCCTCTTCCGTCAAAGGAGTTTCTGCTAACGCCCTTGAAGTCTCTTACTCTAGGAAGAGAGATGTTGAAGAGCTTATCAACGAAATCGTACATGTTGTCGCCTCTTAAAGTTACCTTGGCGCCTACAGGCATTCCCTGTCTTACCTTAAAGTTGGCGATGGACTTTCTTGCCTTGGTGGTTACCGGCTTCTGACCGGTGATAAGGCCGATTTCCTTAACTGCAGTCTCGAGAAGTTTGATGTTGTCCTTGGCTTCGCCCAGACCCATGTTGATGGTAACCTTGGTAAGCTTAGGAATCATCATAGGATTCTCATATCCGAACTTTTCCTGAAGCGCAGGATATACTTTAGTCTTGTAAGTTTCCTTAAGTCTTGCTGTCAAAACCTTCTCCTCCTTTCTTAGTCTATAGTCTTTCCGGTTTTTCTGTTGATTCTTACTTTCTTGTCGCCCTCAACCTTGTAACCGATCTTTACTGGTGCTTTAGCCTTGGTGTCGTAGTACATTACGTTGGAAGCGTCGATAGGACCCTCGATGTGTCTGATCTCAGCCTGAGCGGTTCTGGTCTGCTTCTGGTGCTTGGTCTGAACGTTTACACCTTCTACGACTACTCTGTTCTTTTCCGGTATAGCTCTGAGAACTTTTCCGGTTCTGCCTTTATCTTTTCCGGTAATAACGATTACCGTATCATCCTTTTTAATACGCATTCGCTACACCTCCTATAAAGTTTCCGGAGCCAGAGACACGATCTTCATGAATCCCTTATCTCTCAGCTCTCTTGCTACAGGTCCGAAGATACGGGTTCCTACCGGAGTCTTGTCCTCTTTACTCTTTATGATAACTGCTGCGTTCTGGTCGAACTTTACATAGCTTCCGTCAGCTCTTCTAACACCCTTAGAAGATCTTACAACGACAGCCTTAACAACGTCGCCCTTCTTTACTACGCCGCCAGGTGTTGCTTCCTTTACAGCGCAAACGATTATATCGCCTATGTTCGCATACTGACGGCTGGTACCGCCGAGAATGCGTATGCACAGAAGTTCCTTTGCACCGGAATTGTCAGCGACTTTCAGTCTTGTTTCTGTCTGAATCATACTGGTGCCTCCTTATTTAGCTTTCTCAACTACATTGACAAGTCTCCATCTCTTGTCCTTGGACAGAGGTCTTGTCTCCATAATTCTTACCTTATCTCCTACATTGCATTCGTTATTCTCGTCGTGAGCCTTTACCTTCTTGGTTCTCTTTACAGCCTTTCCGTAAAGGGAATGTCTTACGAAGTCTTCGATTGCAACTGTTACAGTCTTATCCATTTTGTCGCTTACTACAACGCCGACCATGGTCTTTCTTCTGTTTCTTTCTGCTGCCATAATACATCCTCCTTTCCGTTAGGCATTAGCCTTTTCAAGCTCTTTTTCTCTGATTATGGTTTTAACTCTTGCGATGTTTCTCTTAACTTCTCTCATCTTTACAGGGTTCTCAAGCTGTCCTGTAACGTGCTGGAATCTCAAATTGAAGAGTTCTTTCTTCATTTTTTCGAGCTCAGCTGCGAGTTCGATATCGGTCATTTCTCTCATTTTCTTCAATTCCATTATGCTTCACCACCCTTTGCTGCTTCCTGGCCCTTGATGGCAAACTTAGACTTAACAGGGAGCTTATGGCTTGCAAGTCTGATTGCTTCTCTTGCCTGCTCTTCTGTTACTCCTTCAATTTCGAACATTACTCTGCCCGGCTTAACTACTGCTACCCAGTATTCAGGAGCACCTTTACCGGAACCCATTCTTACTTCGGCAGGTTTCTTGGTTACCGACTTGTGTGGGAATATCTTGATATATACCTTACCACCTCTTTTGATAGATCTGGTCATGGCAATTCTGGCAGCCTCTATCTGATTGGAGGTGATCCATCCGCATTCCTGCGCAATGAGACCGTACTCACCGTAGGTAATCTTGTTGCCCTTGGTAGCTACGCCCTTCATTCTACCTCTGTGAACTCTTCTATGTTTAACGCGCTTTGGCATCAACATGGCTTTGTTCCTCCTTTCTTCTATCGATTATTCTTCGGTTACTGCTGCTGTTTCTGCTGCAGGAGCTTCCACCTGAGGAGCTTCTGCTTCAGGCTTGGCCTTAGGAGCCTTTCTGGTTCTCGGAAGCGCTACCTTGGCTGCAGGCTGACGGTCGTCTCTTCTTCTGTCATCTCTTCTTCTGTCGTTTCTTCTTCTGTCGCCCTTGCCTCTTCTTTCGCGTCTGTCGCGCTTTTCCTCACGAACCGGGCTCTGGAGTCCCTTGTCAAGGATTTCTCCGTGGTTGATCCATACCTTTACGCCGATCTTTCCGTAAGTGGTATCAGCTTCAGCAAAACCGTAGTCGATGTCTGCTCTTATCGTATGGAGAGGAACATTTCCTTCGCTGTACTTTTCGCTTCTGGCGATTTCAGCACCGCCCAGTCTTCCGGAACAGAGAATCTTGATTCCCTTGGCGTTAGCCTTCATAGTTCTGGAAATAGCCTGCTTCATGGCTCTTCTGAAGGAAACTCTTCTCTCGAGAGCCTGAGCAACGCTTTCAGCGGTAAGCTGTGCGTCCAGTTCGGATCTTCTGATCTCCTCGATGGAGATGTCTATATCCTTCTTGGTAAGCTTTACGAGAGCCTTCTTCAGCTCGTCAACGCCGTTTCCTGCATGGCCGATAACCATACCGGGTCTTGCGGTGAGAACCGTTACCTTGATCTTGTTCTCAGCGGATCTCTCGATGAGGACCTTGGAGACTCCTGCTACGTAAAGCTTCTTCTTTACATATTCTCTAATCTTGTTATCTTCTACCAGCATGTCGGCAAAGTTTCCCTTGTCCGCATACCACTTAGAATTCCAGTCTTTTATTACGCCCACTCTCAAACCATGAGGGCTTACTTTCTGACCCATTCAGTGAAACCTCCTATCTTAGTCTCTTTCCTTCAGAGTAACGCCTACGTGGCTGGATCTCTTAAGGATTATAGATGCTCTTCCCTGAGAACCGGCTCTCCATCTTTTCATCGTAGGGCCCTGGTGAGCATAAATTTCTGCAACATATAAATTATCAGGATTCATGTCGAAGTTGTTCTCTGCGTTAGCGGCAGCGGATTTTACAACCTTCTCGAAAATCTCTGCTCCCTTACCCGGGGTGAACCTCAGAATAGTGAGGGCCTCGTTAAGGTCTTTGCCTCTTACCAGATCTGCCACAGGCTTCAGCTTGATAGGAGACATTCTTACGTATTTTGCAACTGCTTTTGCTTCCATTATCTTATCTCCTTTTCTTATCTAACTTTAGACGATTTGTCTGCAGCATGACCTCTGTAAGTTCTGGTCGGAGCAAATTCTCCGAGCTTGTGTCCTACCATGTCCTCAGTGATATATACAGGAACATGCTTTCTGCCGTCATGGACTGCGATAGTGTGTCCCACCATCTGTGGGAATATAGTAGATGGTCTTGACCAGGTCTTGATAACCTTCTTTTCGTTAGCTTCGTTCATAGCCTCTATTCTCTTAAGAAGCTTGGCGTCTACGAAAGGACCTTTTTTAAGTGATCTGCCCATTATCTATGCTCCTTCCTTATTTCTCATTTCTTCTCTTAACGATGTACTTGTTGGAAGCCTTGTTCTTCTTTCTGGTCTTGTAACCGAGAGCAGGCTTACCCCAAGGAGTTACAGGGCTCTTGCGTCCTACAGGAGCCTTGCCCTCACCACCGCCGTGTGGATGGTCGTTAGGGTTCATTACGGAACCTCTTACGGTCGGTCTCCATCCCATGTGTCTCTTTCTTCCTGCCTTACCTATCTGGATGTTGGCGTGTTCTTCGTTTCCAACCTCACCGATGGTGGCTCTGCAGGTCATGAGAACCTTTCTTACTTCTCCGGACGGGAGTCTTACCTGGGCGTATCTTCCTTCCTTAGCCATGAGCTGCGCGCCGTTTCCTGCGGATCTTACCATCTGAGCGCCCTTGCCAGGCTTAAGCTCGATGTTGTGAATGATGGTACCTACAGGGATGTTGGCGATAGGAAGAGCATTTCCTACCTTGATGTCCGCTTCAGGACCGGAGTAGATTACATCTCCTACCTTCAGTCCGTTAGGGGCGATTATGTATCTCTTTTCACCATCCGCATAGAAGAGCAGTGCGATGTTAGCGCTTCTGTTCGGATCGTACTCGATAGTCTTTACAGTAGCAGGAATATCGTCCTTGTTTCTCTTGAAGTCGATAATTCTGTACTTAGGTCTTACGCCGCCGCCTCTGTGTCTTACAGTGATCTTACCTCTGGAGTTTCTTCCGGAGTGCTTCTTGAGTGTAACTGTAAGAGATTTCTCAGGGGTCTTAGCAGTGATTTCCTCAAAAGTGGAAACCGTCATACCTCTTAAACCAGGAGAGGTCGGATTGTATTTTTTAATTCCCATTTCTCTCTGCCTCCTATATTACAGACTCTGGAAGAATTCGATTTCTTTGCTTCCGTCGGTAAGGGTGACGATTGCCTTCTTATATGAAGAAGTCTTTCCGACGTTTCTTCCCATTCTCTTTACTTTACCGTCAATGTTCATGATGTTGACTTTCTTTACCTCAACACCGAAAATCTCTTCAACTGCCAGCTTAACCTGAGTCTTGTTGGCGTCTTTAGCCACTTTGAAAGTGTATTTCTTCTGCTGGGCCAAGTCCATGCTGCGCTCGGAGATGACAGGCTTTATGATTACGTCGTATGCGGATCTCATTATAAGTACACCTCCTGAATCTTCTCTACAGCCTCTTTGGTCACGATGAAGCTGTTATGGTTTACGATTTCATATACGTTCATCGTTCCTACGAGAGCGGTTCTTACTCCCGGAATGTTGGCTGCGGACTTTACGATGTTCTCGTCCTTCTCAGCCGTTACGATGAGAGCTTTCTTTCCCGCCTTTACATTGGAAAGGATGTTTACCATTTCCTTTGTCTTAGGAGCGTCAAGCTTCAGCTCGTCGAGAACGATTATTTCCTTGTCTGCAACCTTTGCGGAGAGAGCGGACTTAAGAGCGAGTCTCTTAAGCTTCTTAGGAACAGAATATCTGTAATCTCTCGGCTTCGGTGCAAACACGATTCCGCCTCCTACCTGGGACGGGTCTGTGGAGCTTCCCTGTCTGTGACGGCCGGTTCCCTTCTGTCTGAAAGGCTTGCGTCCGCCTCCTCTTACTTCAGCTCTGGTCTTTGCTGACTGTGTACCCTGTCTCTGGTTAGCGAGGTAGTTTACAACTACTGCATGGACAGCGTCGGCGTTTGGCTCGATTCCGAATATTTCATCCTTGAGCTCGATAGTGCCGGCTTCTTTTCCGGCCATGTTGAGCATAGTTACTTTTGCCATGTTGTGTCTCCTCCTTTCTCAGGCTCTATTTGTCCTGACCCTTGACAGCGTATCTAACCTTTACAAGGCTTCCCTTGCCACCAGGTACTGCGCCCTTGATGAGCATGAGGTTTCTGTCAGCGTCTGTCTTTACTAAAACAACGTTCTGAACGGTAACGGTTTCGCGTCCCATTCTTCCCGGCGACTTATTTCCCTTGAATACTCTGGAAGGATAAGTACCGGCTGCGAGAGCTCCGTGGAGTCTCTTATGCTTAGAGCCGTGAGTCATCGGGCCTCTGTGATGTCCGTGTCTCTTGATGTTGCCCTGAGTTCCTTTACCCTTGGATACTCCTGTTACGTCCATCTTGCTGCCTACCTCAAAGTCTGCAACGGTGATGGTCTGACCTACTTCGTAAGTCTCGCCCTCTTCAGGTCTGAACTCGGCAAGATGCTTCTTATAGGTTACGCCGTTCTTGTCGAAGTGGCCTTTCATAGGCTTGTTTACTCTCTGCGGCTTAGCTTCGCTGAATCCTACCTGAACTGCGTCGTAGCCGTCGGTTTCAACTGTCTTTACCTGAGTAACTGTTTCCGGACCTGCCTCGATAACGGTTACAGGAATTACTTCGCCTGTTTCCGCGAAAATCTGAGTCATTCCGATTTTCTTTCCCAAGATTGTTTTCATGTATTTTTCCTCCTTGAATCTTACAGCGGATCGGTTCCGGCTTCATCTCCCGCCTTCAGGCTTTTCGCAACCCTTCGCCTGCCGCGGGCCTTCGCTTTTCCCGATCATACTAAGGGAGTGTCCCTTACTTAGTTAATTCTTACAGCTTAATCTCGATGTCAACGCCTGCAGGCAGATCAATCTTAGTGAGAGCGTCGGTAGTCTGAAGAGTTGCGTTGTTGATGTCGATAAGTCTCTTATGAGTTCTCTGCTCAAACTGCTCTCTGCTGTCCTTATACTTATGAACCGCTCTTAAGATGGTCACTACTTCCTTCTCGGTAGGCAGTGGAATAGGTCCGGAAACGTCTGCTCCGGTCTTCTTGGCAGTCTCAACGATCTTCGCTGCGGACTGATCCAGCAGTGCGTGGTCATAAGCCTTAAGCTTGATTCTGATTTTCTGTAATTCGCTCATTTTTTCCTCCTAAACGATTCTGTACTGTTTTCGCTATACTTGTACAAGGTGCTCCGTGCCCGCTCTTTCAAGGCATGTAGCGATTTTACCTGCTCTGTACACGCCTCCGTGCGTTTCTTTATTTTTTACACAAAGCAAAAGCCGGCGAACACCTTCCGCCCTCATCTGGTGAGGACTTCTCGGCAGGAATTACCTGATAGCACAGCAACTTCCTGCGTCATCGCCTAAAGCAAGCCATATAAGTATATAATAAAGAAAACCGTAATGCAACACTTTTTTCAAATCTTTTTCGCGGTATTTTCGGGTTTTTTCCGGAGAAAAACGGGGGTTTTTCGGGGATTGGGGGTTGTGAGTATGCACACGGATACGGGCGTTCGGTAAAGTCGGGCGCGAGTTGTCATTTTCCAAAGGGCCCAATATTTTACCACTGCAACGTATGGGCCGCCAAAGCTGAAAACTGCCGTTACGGCCGACGAAATCTGTGCCACTGAGGGCAATAATCTTAAATGTGGCCGAGAAATCGGCTTTGAAAGCCTGACAGATAAGCGAAAATCTCGGCCACTCGCCGGGAATGTGGCGATTTTGCAGTAAAATCCATGGGCCGCGGCCCGGGAAACCGAGGCAAGCGGCCCAGAAGGCATGTTCCGATGAGATCCCGATAAAAGTCATATGTGAGGTTCACTGCTGCAACTGTTTGCAGTCTGTCAAAAAATCCTGCCGGATGCTGTCATCTTACTTGTTTTTTCGGCGGCAGGATATATAATTGTTATTATAATTTTACTTTATCACTTCATCGTACGAAAGGAGGCTTGCACAGCTTATGATTTTAAAGGAAAACTTATACAACCTGATGAAGGCTCTTATCAAGGTGCCCGGAGTTTCCGGAACTCCGTCGGAAGTTCCCGTTGCGGACGCCATTAAAGATTTAGTCATGGAGATACCGTATTTCAGGGAGCACCCGGAAAACGTGAAGCTGGTTCCCGTGGAAAAGGACCATCTCGGCAGATCGATAGTTACAGCTTATATGGAGCTTGCTCCGGAATCGAAGGAAACCGTTATACTTACGGGCCACTACGACGTGGTGGACGTGGAGGAGTACGGTAACCTGAAGGAATACGCCTTTGACATCGACGAGATAAACGCGAGGATTCACGAACTGCCTATGGACGATGACAGCAGAAAGGATCTGGAAAGCGGAAAGTGGATTTTCGGCAGAGGCACTGCGGATATGAAGTTCGGACACGCCCTCTGCATCGAGCTTATGAGACACTTTGACGAGGAGACGAAAAAAGCCGCAGAGTCCGGTGACAGACCGCCTCTGAACGGCAACCTGCTCTACGTTGCGGTTTGCGGCGAGGAGACAAATTCCGAAGGCATGCTTCAGGCCGTATCGTTTTTAAACGATTTTGAAAGAGAAAAGGGCGTTCACTACAAAGCATTTCTCCTGACGGAGTGCTTTATGTCCGACGACCCGTCCCGGGACACTAACAAATACATACACTACGGCGCATCGGGCAAGGCTATGCCTATGTTCTTCTTTGCAGGAGAGGCGTGCCACGCAGCCGAGCCGTTTATGGGCATCGACCCGGATCTCATGGCCTGCGAGGTTTACAAA
>DXHZ01000029.1 GCA_019113145.1 Candidatus Avanaerovorax faecigallinarum | reverse complement strand
CTTTAAGTACATAGAGGAATTCAGAGCGACAGTATTCCGCCAGACCATGTTTGCGGAGTTCGAACTTGAATCCCACAGGCTGGTGGAGGAAGGCGGCAGTCTGACGGCCCAGTGGCTATGCGAGACCTACGACAGACTTAACACCCTCTACTTCGGCGACGCCTTAAGCCACGACGATATGATTCAGTACGAGTGGGCAAGGATCCCTCACTTCTACAGAGCTTACTACGTTTACCAGTACGCTACCGGTTTCTCCGCGGCAACCGCAATAGCGGACAGAATACTTTCAGAAGGCTCGACAGCCGTAGAGGATTACAAGAAGTTCCTTAAAACTGGAAGCAGCATGTACCCGGTAGATGAGCTTAAGATTGCAGGCGTCGACATGACTTCCCCTGAGCCTGTAAGAGACGCCATGAAGACCTTTGAAGCTCTCATAGACGAACTGGAGAGCCTCCTTTAAGCAGAGGATTTACCATGAACAGAAAGATATGTATTTTTGCAAACGAGACGTCGAGCTCCGTAAACACGGTGAAAAAGCTCATAAGGAGGCTGGACAATGTGGGATTTTCCGTATCGGAGAAATTCTGTGAAGACGCCGACCTCCTCGTGGTGGTCGGCGGCGACGGCACGTTTATTGAAGCCATTCACAAGTTCGACTTCCCTAAAATGCCAATAATCGGCATAAACACTGGCCATCTGGGCTTTTTCCAGGAGATTATGCCGGACAGGCTTGACGACTTCATATTCAACTACACCAATGACAGATACTCGGTGCAGACCCTTTCCACTGTTCGCATTCACATAAAGGCAGACGGAAAGGAGTTCAGTCACACGGGCCTTAACGAGGTTGTAATAACAGGTGCGTCCAGCTACTCCGTCCACCTTAACATCTCCATCGGAGACAGGTTCATAGAAAGGTTCAGCGGAGACGGACTTCTCATATCCACCCCTGCCGGAAGCACGGCATATAACTACTCCTTAGGCGGCAGCATAGTGGATCCGCGGCTTAACGTCCTTCAGGTGACGCCCATAGCGCCTATGAACACCACAGCATACAGGTCCTTTACATCAAGCATTCTGCTTCCTTCAGACCTGTCACTGGGAGCGGTTCCCGACGTGTCCGCAAGGCCATCCGGAATTCGCATAGTCTACGACGGATACAGCTGCGAATACGACAACGTGGAGGAAATGACGGTATCCTTCTCGGATATAAAGGTGCACCTTATGAGGTTTGAAAGCTACGATTTCTGGAGAAAGGTAAAATCAAAGTTCCTGTAGATGAAAGATTTAAACTCTGAAAAATTCAAGTTCACGGTTACTGCCGATGAAGCGGGGATCCCTGTAAAGAAGCTGATTCGCGCGAAGTTCCGCTTCTCTTCCCGGCTCATGACCAAAATAAAAAGAGACGACCTCATCACTCTTAACGGAAACAGAGTTCCCGGCTGGGTTCCCGCAGACGAAGGCGACGAGATTTCTGTCGACCTTCCCGAAGAGAAAAGCAGCTTTCCCGCCGAGGACATTCCCATTGAGGCAGTCTTTGAGGACGACGACATACTTGTTATAAACAAACAGCCCGGAATCACCGTGCACCCCACCAGCGGTCATCAGAGCCATACCATAGCCAACGGTCTCATGAAATATATGGCAGACCGCGGCGAAAGCTATAAGGTAAGGTTCGTTAACCGCCTGGACATGGACACGTCCGGGCTTCTTATTGTTGCAAAAAATTCCCACGCCCAGAACGAGCTCACCAAGCAGATGAAGGCTAACCTCACCGACAAGCGCTACATCGCCATAGTTCACGGGATAATCTCAGAGGACGAATTTAAAATAGATCTTCCCATTGGCCGTCCCGCAGACGGAAACATAAGAAGATGCGTCATGGCAGAAAGTGACGGCGGTCAGGCATGTCTCACCGAAGTGAAAGTCTTAAGACGTTTCGATTCCGGTTTCACCGAAGTGGAGCTTCATCTCGTAACGGGACGCACCCACCAGATTCGCGTTCACATGTCCCACGAAGGTCATCCCCTCGTCGGCGACTGGCTCTATGGCGGCGACACATCCCTTTTTCCGCGGCAGGCACTTCACGCCTTTTCACTGAGCTTCGCGCATCCCGTTTCAGGCGCGCCGGTTACATACCGCGCCCCACTTCCTGACGATATGAAAAAGCTCATTGAAAGCATAGAATCAGGCTCTCTTACCCCTGTAGGCGAAAGACTTCACCTGGCAAGACCGGATTCCACCTACCTCGATGAAATAGGCAGCTTCCGCGAGGAATTCCTCGCAGACGGCACGATAATGCACGGTACCGGCAGGCTAAGAGAGCTTTCTCCGGCAGACTGGCTCGCAGAACTCAAACGCGAACAGCTCTATTCAAGACCCGGCGAGGACTCTGTTCCCTACACCCAGTTCATGCTGGTAAGAGAACACGACCGCAAAGTAATCGGCATGATCGACATAAGACATTCGCTTAACGACTTTCTCGCAAAATACGGCGGTCACATCGGCTACTGCGTCAGGCCGTCAGAGCGTGGAAACGGCTACGCGCGAAAGATGCTCGAGCGGCTTCTTCCCTACTGCCGCGCCATCGGTCTCGAAAGAGTCCTTCTCACCTGCACCGACAAAAACCCCGCCAGCAGGAAGACCATAATCGCCTGCGGCGGCACCTACGAATCCACAGTCTACTGGCCCGAAGAGGATATCAATATGGAAAGGTACTGGATAGAGGTGTGAGGCACTGGATACACGGTTTTATTTCACCGGTTTGACAAAGGTTCCATAAACTCATAATGATGTCAAGGCGAAACTTGCTATTTCATCCGGTAGGAAGAAAGATGTTTCCCGCCTGATTTCTGTAATCGGAGTTTACCATATAAGTCAATTAGAGTCCTGTGCCAGCAAACGTAGTTTGCCAATCTGCTGCGTTTCAAGCTTTATATGGCAAACTTTCAGGCTTCTAAGTAGTCCGTTCCATACATTATTTAATGTTATTGCTATATATTGGAATCGTAGAACGCATAAACACCCGCTCATACATCATATCTGCTCCGTAAAGAGCTCCTGATAATGAAAATGTTTGCCGCGGAAGTGTCTAAGGACAGTTTCCAAGGCAAACTTTTTTGCCGGAGAATCTGTGTTCACTGTAATTTTGCAAACTGCAGAGTCTATGCTAAGTTGATTTCAAATATTATAGGGTGAGCGAATGACGCATCGATGCCTTGTTTTGGGTTTTCTTCAAAATTTGTATTTTCCCAAAACCCGGTTTTGGGTTTTAACCAATAAGAGAGTTTTTCCAATAACCACATGCTGAACCGCCAATCCGTTCCACCGGTAAAAAGTCATAAATGTTTTGGGAAACTAAAAAACGACGTGATTTCTCGATAACTTCCGAGGTGTCACATCGTTTTATGTATCTGATCATTAAAGTGCGTTATTGGGAAAACGACATTTTTACCGGAAACCCACTAACCGGTTATTGGGAATTTGCCAAAAATCTTCTAAACCCAAACCAGCAGGCTACTAAAACCACTGTATCACTCTACGCTACCGGCCGCTCTACACGTTTTGCAACCAGGTGGCCCGTCACCAGTTCATAGAAGATTCCGTTGGTAACCTCCACATAAGCGAGCAGGAAGAAATACGGTATCGAAAGGACGAGATCCACTATTACCGCAAGCCAGCCCGGCACGGTGAAAGGAAACAGGAATACAGGAAGGTTCGCAAGTATCGTCCAGCCTATGAAGGACAGATTCATGCAGAAATATTTTGCCTTGTTTCCTGCCATCAGGTATTTAGACTCGTTAATGCACTGAAATACTCCCTTTCTCGGGTCGTCTGCCAGAATGTAAAGAGCCTGGGAATATCTGATATAGGCGATTATTCCCGGTATTATGAAGAGCAGCGCCCACATTGCGGCGAAAAACGCCGACAGAAAGCTGATGCAGAAGGCTTTGCCGAAATACTCGAAGCCGTTGAAAATGACAGCGGAGTTAGTTCTTCTCGTTCTGAGAAACGTCAGGATGAATATGACAAGACCCAGCTGGAAAACTCCGGTCATAACTGCAGAGTAAAGGTACGAAACGTATGAAATTGAAAGATTCAGCCCTGGAACAGATTCTCCAAGGTAGATACTCGCCGGAATAAACAGACTGAGTATGTTAGGCACTGTCGCTATCATAACGTAGTAGAGAAAGCAGGCTGCAGCCACCTGTGCCCATGCGCCTTTAAGGGCGTTTCTGCCTATTCCTCTCAGTTCATACGATGTTTCTCTTACGATAATATTTCCCATAAAGTCTCCATTCTTACATGTTGTACTGGACAGCGTTGATGATCGCTGCCGCGATGTTGCTTCCGCCCTTTCGTCCCCTCGGAACTATGCACGGAATGCCCGAATCCATGAGAAGTTTCTTAGCTACCACAACGTTGACGAATCCCACAGGCGCTCCCACTACGGCTTCCGGCTTAAGTCTTCCCGCTTCGAAGAGCTCGCATATTGCGATGAGAGCTGTAGGCGCGTTTCCTATGGCAAAGACCGCAGGCTTGTCCAGGTCTGCCGCCTTCTCCATGCTGACGTACGACCTTGTAAGGCCTCTGTCCTTCGCTGCTGCCGCAACGTCCTCGTCTCCGATGAAACATAGGACTTTACCGCCGTAAGCCTCGATGCGCTTTTTGTTGATTCCTGAAAGAGCCATCTTCGTATCAGTTACGATGTAACCGCCGCTTTTTATTACGGAAGCTATCTTCTCCTCCACGCTTTCCGAAAAGAACATGGTGCGGGCATAATCAAAATCCGCAGAAGTGTGTATGCACCTTTTGATGATGTGGGCATATCTCGGATCCACATCCACGTCCGTCTCTTCCAGAGTCTCCGTTATTATCTCAAAGCTTCTCTTTTCTATGTCAGCCGGCTTCACGTTCTCAATTTTCATTGCCGCTACCCTCCATTATCCTATAAATCAGCTCCATGTCAAGAGCTTTCCTAAGTCCGTCCGCAAGAATATCGTACTGCTTCTCCTTGTACTCGTCCATGTCAAAGGCTTTAACCTCAGAAGAATCAAGGCCTTTGGCCTCATAGAGAGCTCTTATCACAGCCGACGCGATTTCCTCGCTGTCGAAGATTCCGTGAATGTAGGTTCCGTAGACGTTTTCCGAGTTTATGATGTTTCCGGACGCTTCGGAAAGGCCCATGTGTATTTCGTAGCCTTTGTAGCGGGCTCCCGAAAGGCCTGCGAATATTCCCGTAACGTCTGAGAGGTTTCCTTCCTCCGCCGTTCTCGTCTTCTCTCCCGCAAAGACTGTGCTGTGGGGAAGAAGTCCCATACCGCGCATGCTGCCCCCGCCTTCAACGCCTTCGGGGTCGGAAAGACTCTGGCCCAGCATCTGGTATCCGCCGCAGATTCCGAACACCGGCTTTCCCCGGGAGGCAAACTTGAGCACTTCTGCCTCAAGGCCCGACTCTCTGAGCCACTTTAAATCCGCCATGGTGGATTTTGTGCCAGGAAGTATAATCATATCCGGATCTCCCAGCTGACCCGGAGCGCCAACGTACCTTACGGTCACGCCGTCCATGTATTCCAGAGCGTTGAAATCGGTGAAGTTGGATATCTTCGGAACCCTGATTACGGCTATGTCGATAAGTCCCGGGGTGTTCCTTGCCGAAAACCGCTCCGTCAGGCTGTCCTCGTCGTCAACGTCTACGTGAAGATACGGAACTACGCCGGCAACGGGCACGTGAATTATGTCCTCCAGCATATCGAGACCCGGTTTCAGAATATCCACGTCTCCGCGGAATTTGTTGATTATCACCCCTTTTACACGGGCTTTCTCCTCTTCGGTAAACAAAAGCATGGTTCCGGCAAGGGAAGCGAACACGCCGCCTCTGTCTATGTCTCCTGTGAGGAGCACCGGAGCGTTGGCCATTTTCGCCATTCCCATGTTCACCAGATCGTCGTCCTTAAGGTTAATCTCCGCCGGGCTTCCCGCCCCTTCTATGACGATTATGTCGTAATCCTCGGCAAGGCTGTCAAAGGCCTTTTTCACGTCGGCTTTAAACCTTGGCTTTTCCCTGTAAAAATCCCTTGCCGTGTAGTTTCCCTCGACTTCCCCGTTTATTATGACCTGAGAGCCCTCGTCGCTGGTAGGCTTTAAGAGTATGGGGTTCATTCTCACGTCCGGAGCGATTCCCGCCGCCTCCGCCTGCATCACCTGGGCTCTTCCCATTTCAAGACCGTCCGCGGTTATATATGAATTAAGGGCCATGTTCTGCGCTTTAAAGGGCGCGACCCTGTATCCGTCCTGCCTGAATATCCTGCAAAGCCCTGCGGCTATAAGACTCTTTCCCGCATTGGAGCAGGTTCCCTGTATCATGATTCTCTTAGTCATAATTTTTCCTTTCTCGCTAGGTCCCCAAGGCATCTTAGAAGACACTCGTTCTCCTCGCGGGTTCTCACTGCGAACCTGAAATATGTTTCGTCAAGGCCCGGGTAATTTCCGCACCCTCTAACCAGAATGTCGTAGTCCTCAAGGTCTTTCTTAAGGTCTGCCCGGCTCTTTACGAACACGTAATTGGCCTTTGAGCCGTAGGTTTTTATTCCCAGCTTCTCAAAGCCTGCAATTAAATATTCTCTCTCCGCTTTCACGTATTCCACGGTTTTTTTAACAAAGTCTGATAGTCCCGCCGCCGCGGCTCCCGCCTTTGACGCCGGCGTATTAACGGCCCAGGGCTGAAGAGTCCCCTTTATCCCTTCTACGAGTTTTTCGTCGCTGCATACGGCATATCCCAGTCTGAGCCCTGCCATGGCGAAAATTTTTGTAAAAGCCTTGAGCACGACCACGTTCTGAAAATCCTTTATATGCGGCAGAAACGAGTACCTCTCCTCTTCTTCGAGAAAGTCGGAAAAGCACTCGTCTATGACGAGAACGGAGCCCTTATCTCTGCACTTTTCTGCAAGAGACAGAACTTTCTCCTTTTCCACCGGCAATCCCGTCGGATTGTTGGGATTGCATATGAACACAAGGTCTGTACGGTCCGTGACGGCTTCTTCCGCCCCTTCATCGTACCTGAAGCCATTCTCCTCTGTCAGAAAAAAGTTAGAAAC
>DXHZ01000028.1 GCA_019113145.1 Candidatus Avanaerovorax faecigallinarum | reverse complement strand
GGCCCACATCCACAATCACGGCCTCTGACCTGCCAAAAGGTGATACGAAAGCAACGCCCGTAACTGCAGCCGTAAGGCATATTGCCGCAATCCAGACTGCCATGCGTCTTTTGTCTCTTCGCAGACAGGCTATTTCCCTGTATTCTGAAACAAGAAAAAAAGCAAGGCCGTACACAAGTACGAGTATCCATATCCCCGGTGACGTCACATCAACAGCCAGCCTGCCATCCATATAAAACAGTCCGTTTATCCACGTGACAGCGCCGCCAAGACCTGAAATCAGCGCGTCCCCGGCGCCGGGCACAAATCCGCCTCCCGGAAAAACAAGTTCTCCTGCAGCGAAAAACAAAAAACACACAATTCCCGCCGGCACGAACAGCGAAATGAGAAATACCACCGGTATATTTGCAATCAGGCCTGCAGGAGAAAAGCAGTTGAACGTGTACGCCGTATAGAGCATCAGCGGAAGCTGCACTCCTGCAATAAGTCCGATGGTGTATCCAAGTTTCTTTTCAGCTTTTGACACGAAGAAGATGATAGACGTCACGGCGAGAAACGACATCTGAAAGCCTGCGCCAAAAAGTGCATAGGGCTCTTTTATAACTATGATCAGAGACGTAAGACTTAATGCTGTCAGCATGTCGTAGCGCCGCTGCAGTCTGTCAGCCGACATCTTGATGAATATGAGCAGAATCGCTCTGGTGACGGACACCGACCACAGTGTAATAAACCCGTATATGACGAGAAAGACGCCTGTTACAACATCAGCCGCTCCTGCCGAAACCCTTTTTCTTATCAGCGAGGCCATCCCGTATATCATTCCGACGTGCAGTCCGCTTACAGCCAGAACGTGAGCCGTGCCGTTGGACCTGAAAGCCTCGTACTCATTTTCGTCAAGCATTCCCGTATCACCGAAGAGAATACCTGCAGCAAGAGGCCGTCCCGCAGGTCCTGTCTCCGCCAGGAATTTCTCCCTTATCCTCATAATCCCGGATTTAAATTTACCTGTTATTTCATCTACGTATGTGCCATAACCGCCGATATCCATTTCCGAAATAACGGCAGTCCATCCTATACTGCACCCTCTCAGATATCTGCGGTAATCAAATGTTCCCGGGTTTCCCGCCTCTGCAGGCCGTTCGATCACCGCTGTAAATGAAATGTCCGTTCCAAGAATATCGTACATGGAGTCAAGGCCGTTGTCTCCTGTCAAATCTCCGTAGTAGGATACCAGAATGTCACCTCTGGCATCGGTTTTTCCGGCTGTTTTCGCAGAAACGGTAATCCGGTAACTGTCCGGTTCTTTCATCTCCACGGTTTTTACCTTTGAAACAATTTCTGTCTCCTGTCCTTCGCAGACCGAAAGCCCGCCGCTTTCGTAAAAGCTGTATGACATGAAAAACATTATTATTCCCGCGACAAAAAGTGCAGCTGAGAAGCGAGGCAGACCCGCGCCGATTACCAGCAGAGCAAGAATGCACGTCCCAGCTGCTGCAGGGAATACAGAACCCGATTCAGTCATCATAAAACCTGAAGATATTCCTGCGCACACCGCCACGGCAGCGAGAAACATTTTTCTTCGCATAAAACTGTTTTCTGCTTTCAGATTCAGAGACGGAAAATTCGTATACATATTATACCATTATTAGTATAATTTTCAATCTAATCAGGCCATTTTGTCCTGAAATTTTCTCCGGAGAGACTTTTGTTATTATTTCATTATTTCCTTATCAGCCTGTTTATGTTATAATGTCTTGAAGTGTTTCCACGTGCAGATTGTCCTGTTATGGCAGAAACACTTATCAATAGCGGTAAAAGGATCAGAAAGGATATATTGTTTATGCGAAGTGATAAAAAATGTAATTCTGTCTCCGCACTTAGCGACGGACAGTCTTCGGCTGAAGGGATTATTTCTCCTAATCCGGGGAAAAAAGGTCCTTCGGGAAAGAAGCACAGACTCAATAAAAAGAGATTTATTCTTTTCATTCTCGGCATCATACTGGCATGTATTATCGGTGTGGGTATATATGTCGGCGTAATCATCTCACAGGCGCCTTCCATAAATACTGATGATATATACACCCTTTTGACTGAGAGCACCGTGATTTACGACAGCAACGGTGATGAAATCGATACGGTTTATACTGAAGCCGACAGAGACAACGTCACCATCGACCAGATACCTGAAGATCTTCAGGATGCGTTTATCGCCCTTGAGGATAAGACTTTCAGGAAACACCATGGTTTCAACTTCATCCGTATGCTCGGAGCTATAAAGGATGCCGTTTTCTCTGATAACAGTATCAGCGGAACCAGTACTATATCTCAGCAGCTTGCGAGAAATCTCTACCTTCCTGAAGAAAAGTCAGAGAGAACTATAAAGAGAAAAATCGTAGAAGCATACTATACGGTTATACTGGAAAGAAATCTTTCTAAAGACCAGATTCTTGAAGCCTACATTAATACCGTGCCATTCGGATATAATACCGAGGGCGCTCAGGCTGCGGCGCAGGCATATTTTTCAAAGGACGTCGGCGAACTGACCCTTGCACAGTGCGCAGCTCTTGCCGCACTTCCGCAGCAGCCTACCACATATGCCCTGGTTCAGTTTGTAGATTCATCTACTGTGGAAAAAGATGACCCTAACGTACTCAAGGTCACGTCCGAAGGAACTTACGTTGCCAACGACGCAAGCAAATCCAGACGTGAAACCTGCCTTTCCCTCATGCTTGAGCAGGGATATATCACTCAGGAAGAATACGATGAGGCAATTAACACAAGCCTGGTAGACATGCTGGATCCTTCATACACTGCAGCTACAGGTCAGGTGGACTACTTTGCAGACTATGTAATAAAGGAAGTAATCGCTGATCTTCAGGAAGAAGCGGGCTATTCATACGAAGATGCATGGAATGCCGTGTATAACGAAGGGCTTAAGATTTACTCCACCCTGGATCCGGTAGCGCAGGAGGTCGTTGAAACCGAGTTTGCCAATTCATCCAACTTCCCGGGCGTAACATACAATACTGACGGAGCAGGAAATATCATTAACAGAAACGGAGCCGTTTCTCTCTATAATTACAATAACTACTTCGATTCAGAAGGAAACTTCACCATGTCTTCTGATGAAGCTGTTGTAAACGAGGATGGTTCTGTAACCATCAAAGCTGGAAAGCGACTTAATATATACGACACAGAGGTAAACGGCGCTGTTGACTACAGCGTTGAATTCAAAGCTCTTTATACCAGAGGCGATGACGGCAGACTTTATACCATGTCCGGAGGATATATAAATATTCCTCAGGGATTCAAGTCGAAGGATTCCGACGGTAATCTCGTTATATCTGCCGATCTGTTTAAAACCGAAGGCTACGAAAACTTCTTCGTGTTTAATGATGACGGCACTGTAACTGTTCCTTCCGGGTCATACACGCTTCAGGCAAGAGCTGTACAGCCTCAGGCTGCCATGACCATAGTTGAAAATTCAACGGGACATATTAAAGCCATGGTCGGCGGCAGAGAGACCAGCGGCAGGATGGTATTTAACCGGGCATCGGACAGTCTGCGTCAGCCGGGTTCGTCCATTAAGCCTCTCACCGTATACTCTCCTGCCCTCCAGCAGTCGGCGGATGAAGCTGCAGCCGGAACAAGGCATCAGTTTAAAGATCTGGGAATTGATGAACAGGGTGCAAAATATTACGGAAGCTATATGACTGCATCTTCGGTAATCATCGATGAGCCTACTACAATTGAAGGCAGGGTATGGCCGAAGAACTACGGCGGCGGCTACAGCGGACCTACCACTTTCAGGCGCGCTCTCTACAACTCTCTTAATACTTGCGCAGCCAAAATCATTCTTCAGACGGGAGTTGACTACGCCGCAACCTATCTGGATAAATTCGGCATAACTACCGCCGTTACCGAAGGAAACGTAAACGATATCAACGTTGCCGCTTTAGCACTGGGCGGTATGACTCACGGTGTAACAACGCTTGAGATGGCCGGTGCGTATACTACGTTCCCTAACAACGGAACAAGGGTCGATACTTCTTCCTACACGAAGGTGGAGGATCGCAGCGGAAATGTTATTCTTGAAAATAATCCTGAAACTCATGAGGTTCTCGACGCCGGAGTTGCATGGATAATGACTGATATCATGAAGGGCAACGTAAGAGCCGGTACAGCTGTAAACGCTGCGATTTCAGGCGTTGCTGCAGGAGGTAAAACCGGAACCACAGATGATGAGTATGATATCTGGTTTAACGGATTTACCCCTACTTATTCCGCAGCACTGTGGATAGGTAACGACCAGAACTTCGCTGTAGCCGCAGGAAGTTCTACGGCTGCCGCGCTCTGGGGCAGGATTATGAACCAGATTCCAAATGCAAAATCCGGTTCGTACAGCAGCGCTCCGTCTAACGTTGTCACTGTAAACGGTGAATACTACATCAGCGGCACACAGGTGGGACTTACAAGCGTCAGCGATGTAGAAACGAAGGAAGTCAAAATCTGTTCAGATACAGGATACCTTGCTACCCCTGACTGTCCGCATGTCAAGACCGAGAAGATGATGGGTTCAGATGTTCCTAAGTACTACTGCTACATGCATAATGCAGATCCGGACAAGTACCCTGTTTCGCCTGACGAAACTCTCGTTCCTTTTGAACCAGCAAAACCTGAGGAACCTGAGGAAGATGAAAAACCGGATAAAGAGGAGCCGCCTGACGAAGGTGAAGATACCGGAAGCGGCGGTGAGAATACCGGTGGAGATAATCAGGACGGTGAAACCGGAGGCGGCGACAATCAAGGCGGTGGAGACACCGGCGGAGGCGCCCAGGAAGATGGCGATAATGAAGCTGCATAGCCTTAATTAAAAATCACGGCCTGACCTCTCGTGACATTTGCGAGAGGCCGGGCCGTTTTTCATTTTGCATTATTACTTTCTCTTCCTCCACCTGAGCAGCAGAGCCGAATTGATTATTACAAGGACTGATCCGGCATTGTGAACGAGAGCTCCTATGACCGGATTCAGCACCCCTGTCATTGCAAGAATTATAGCCACAAAATTCAGGGTCATGGAAAATGTAAGATTGCACTTTATAGTTATCATCATCCTCTTTGCAAGCCTTATCAGGTGCGGCAGCTCGCTGATGCGGTCGTTTATCAACGCTATATCGGCAGCCTCGACGGCTATGTCGCTTCCTATGCCTCCCATGGCTATTCCTACAAAGGCTTTTTTCAGAGCCGGTGCATCGTTTATCCCGTCGCCGACCATGCACACCTGACCGCCGCCGTTCTGATACTCATCGATGCGATTCAGCTTATCTTCAGGCAGGCACCTGGCATATACTCTTTCTATACCGAGCCTTTCGGCCATGTACTCCGCCGCTTTCTCACTGTCTCCGGTCATAAGTACGGGAATCGTTTCCGTGACCTTTATCTCAGATACCGTATCCTTTGCATCGGTTCTCAGCGTGTCCGACAATGCGAGAAATCCTGCGACCCGGCCCGATATGCCGACGTATATTATGGTGCATCCCCTGTCTGAAAACTTCCGCGTACGTGCCGACATTGCACCCGGAATGTCGATGCCGCTTTCCTTCATCATCTCAAGATTGCCCGCAAGAACCTCTTTATTGTCTACTACAGCTACCACTCCCTGACCCGGAATCATTCTGAAGCCTTCAGATTTCATCACAGAAGCATTTTTTGTACTGCGGTAGCTCTCACATACCGCTTTGCCTAATGGATGCTCAGAGCGGATTTCAGCGGCTGCGGCAAAGGCGTAGATTTCGTCATCCGTATATTCAGATGTAACGCTTTCCGCGGCTGCGACTTCAGGCTTTCCGTATGTGAGGGTTCCGGTCTTATCAAAAACAACTGCCGAAACTGCTGCAAGCCTTTCGAGAGCATCTCCTTCCTTAACGAGGAAGCCGTGTTTCGTCGCATTTCCTATTGCGGCCATTATAGCCGTCGGAGTCGCCAGAACCAGTGCGCACGGACAGAACACCACCAGTATAGTTACAGCTCTTATTATTTCGCCCGTGACGGCCCAGGTAATACCCGCCGCACAAAGAGCAACGACCACCACCCATGTGGCCCATCTGTCAGCTATACCGACTATCTTCGCCTTGTCTGCATCGGCGGACTGAACGAGCCTTATCATTCTCTGAATGGAACTGTCTTCACCAGCTTTCTCCGCTCTCATGTCAAAAGATCCCAGCTGATTAACAGTGCCGCTCATTACGCTATCCCCCGGCTTTTTATCTACGGGTATAGGCTCGCCTGTCATCACCGACTGATTGACTGAAGTATTTCCGGATATTATAACGCCGTCAACGGGAACGGTTTCCCCTGGAAGCACTCTGATTACATCGCCTGCATTAACCTGTTCCGCCGGCACAGTCCTCTCTCCTTCCCCGGACAGAATTCTCGCCGTCCTCGGAGTAAGCCTTACAAGCTTTTCGATTCCGTCCCGGGCTCTGGCCACAGTCAAATCCTCAAGGAGAGCTCCCAGCTGCATTATAAACGCAACCTCTCCCGCGGCGAATATCTCGCCGATAATAACCGAGGCTATGAGCGCCATGGATACCAGAACGTCCGCCTTTATGTCAAAGCGTGTAACGAGCCCGATAAACGCTTCAAGCAATATGGGAATTCCGCACATGATTATAGCAATCCAGGCCGAATCGACCCCTCCTATGCTGACTCCTGCCAGGCTGAATATCAGCGCTGTAGCAGAAACAGCCAGGCAGAATACGTCTTTCTTTATTCCGCCCCACTCCAGTAAACTTTCGAGCCTTTCCATAATAGCAGTCTCCTTCTGATGAAATACAGATGTATATTCGTTCGTTTATACCCATAGGGGTATGGGTATTATTGTCGTATTAATTATACCTATAGGGGTATGGGTTGTCAACGAAATAAAAAAGAATGCCCAGCTCTTCCTCAGAACCCGACATTCTTTATTTCTTTAATTCATATTGGCAAATCTCTCTACGGCCTTTGTAAAACTTTCAATAGTCTTATCCGCATCGCCGTGTTCAATTCCGTCTCTCACACAGTGATTGATATGCCCCTCCAAGACTACCTGCCCGGCCTTGTGAAGTGCAGACTTTGCGGCGTTAATCTGTGCCAGCACGTCCTCGCACGGAACGTCTTCATCTACCATTCTGTCTATGGCCTGAACCTGTCCTATTATTTTCTTAAAACGACGGTGAAGATTTTCAGCGTCCATACATTGTCTCATATTCATGCCTCCTTCATACCGATAGGGGTATACGTATGATGTAATTATCCGCTAAAATTCTCCCATTGTCAACGTTCACTTTCGGGTTATGCGTCGATCGTAGAAATTCTCAATGTGGTTTCCTCCAGCACATCCAGAAGTACTTTCACCGTATCGAGGGCGGTGAACATGGTCACATTGTTTTCGATTGCGTACTTTCTTATCAGATATCCGTCGTTTTCTTTGCCTGCAGAACCTATCTCCACTGTGTTTATAACGTATGAGATATGGCCCTGCTGAATTGATTTTTCTATTTCATCGCTGCCGTCGCTTATCTTTTTAAGGGCTCTGGTTCTTATGCCGTTTTTCCGCAGATACTCAGCCGTACCTTCAGTGGCTTCTATATTGAATCCCAGATTGTAGAATCTCGAAATGAGCGGAAGAGCTTCTGCTTTATCCTTATCTGCGATGGTCGCAAATACGGTTCCATAATTCTGGAGTTTCATTCCCGAAGCCTGAAGTCCTTTGTAAAGAGCTCTGTTAAGCTTGTCGTCATATCCTATAGCCTCTCCTGTCGACTTCATTTCAGGGGAAAGGTATGCGTCCATTCCGCGTATTTTGCTGAATGAGAACACCGGAACCTTGACGTACCATCTCTTCTTTTCATCCGGATATATTTCAAATATTCCAAGCTCCTTAAGGCTTTTGCCCAGTATTACCTCGGTGGCGATGTCGGCAAGGCTGTATCCTGCAGCCTTTGAGAGGAACGGTACCGTTCTCGACGATCTCGGATTAACCTCGATGATATATACGTTTTCATCCTTATCCACTATGAACTGGATATTGTAAAGGCCCACGATGCCTATTCCCAGTCCCAGTTTTTTTGCGTACTGAAGAATGATTCCCTTTACTCTGTCTGAAATGCTGAATGCAGGATAAACGCTGATGGAGTCGCCGCTGTGGATTCCCGTACGCTCTACAAGCTCCATTATGCCCGGAACGAACACATTTTGTCCGTCGCAGATGGCATCCACCTCCACTTCCTTTCCGGTTATATATTTATCAACGAGAACAGGCTTGTCCTCGTCAATTTCAACGGCCGTCTTAAGGTAGTGTCTCAGCTGGTTTTCATCACCCACTATCTGCATTGCCCTGCCGCCGAGAACGAAGCTCGGCCTTACGAGAACAGGATATCCGATTTCCGCTGCGGCCTTTACGCCCTCTTCTATGGCGGTTACAGCTTTTCCCTTAGGCTGAGGAATATGAAGCTCCTCCAGAATCTTCTCGAAGCTGTCTCTGTTTTCGGCTCTCTCTATGGCGTCGCAGTCTGTTCCAATAATCTTTACTCCCCTCGCTCTCAAAGGCTCCGCAAGGTTTATTGCAGTCTGGCCGCCCAGAGATGCTATGACTCCCTCAGGCTTTTCAAAGTCGATTATGTTCATAACGTCTTCCGCCGTCAGCGGCTCAAAATAGAGCTTGTCGCCGGTGGTGTAATCGGTGGAGACGGTCTCAGGGTTGTTGTTTATGATTATGGCCTCGTAACCCGCTTTTCTAATGGTCATTACGGCGTGGACGGTGGAATAGTCGAACTCCACGCCCTGTCCTATTCTTATAGGGCCAGCTCCGAGAACCACTATCTTTTTCTTTTTGCCCGGCCTGGAATCGTTCTTTCCGGTATATGAGGAGTAGAAGTACGGAATATATGCTCCGGTGTGAAGAGTATCTACCATTCTGTATACCGGCATAAGGTTTTCGGACTTTCTCATCTCGTAAATATCTATTTCGTCCTTGCCCCACAGCTTTGCGATGTATTTGTCGGAGAAGCCCATGGCTTTTGCGGACTCGAGAGCCTGACGGTCTCTCACCTTTTCCTTAAGTTCTTTTTCTTTGTCGGTGATTTTCTTAACCGCTTCAAGGAAGTAGGAGGTGATCATGGTTACTTCGTGGAGCTTCTCAACGCTTACTCCCATTCTGAGAAGCTGGGCTATGGCAAAGATGTTATCGTCTCTGAATTCGGATATGTACTCTAAGAGCTCGTCCTCTGTCTTTCCGTCAAATTTCTCCAGGTACAGGTGATCGGCTCCTGTCTCCAGAGATCTCACTGATTTAAGCAGGCACTCCTCAAGGTTGGAGCCTATGCCCATGACCTCACCTGTGGCCTTCATCTGGGTTCCCAGCACATTGGAAGCCTGAGTGAATTTATCGAACGGGAATCTCGGAAGCTTTGCAACCACGTAATCCAGGCTCGGCTCCTTTGCCGCAGTGGTGTTTGCAATCTGTATTTCGTCAAGGGACATACCCACGGCAATCTTTGCGGTAACCCTTGCAATAGGATAGCCGCTGGCTTTTGACGCAAGGGCCGAAGACCTTGAAACTCTCGGGTTTACCTCTATGAGATAATACTCGCTGGTCTCAGGGTGAAGTGCAAACTGAACGTTGCAGCCCCCCTCTATTTTAAGCTCTTTTATAATCTTTATGGCGCTGTCGTTGAGCATCTTCAGGTCATGGTCATTCAATGTCATTATCGGGGCCACGACGATGGAATCTCCCGTATGCACGCCTACAGGGTCAACGTTTTCCATTCCGCAAATGGTGATAGCTTTGTCGTTTCCATCGCGCATAACTTCAAATTCTATCTCTTTGAAGCCTTTGACGCTCTTTTCCACCAGAACCTGATGAACAGGAGAAAGCTTGAATGCGTTGGTTCCTATATCCACCAGTTCCTCCTCGTCTAAAGCAAAGCCGCCTCCCGTTCCGCCTAATGTAAACGCCGGCCTTAACACGACCGGATACCCGATTTCGGCGGCCGCCTTCTTCGCCTCTTCTATATCGTAAGTAATCTGTGAAGGAATTACAGGCTCTCCGATGGACTGGCACATTTCCTTAAACAGCTCTCTGTCTTCAGCCCTTTCTATACTTTCGCTGCCGGTTCCCAGAAGCTCAGTCCTGCACTCCTTCAGAACTCCCTTCTTTTCAAGCTGCATTGCCAGGTTAAGACCCGTCTGACCGCCGATTCCCGGAACTATTGCATCCGGTCTTTCGTATCTGAGAATCTTCGCTACGTACTCCAAAGTAAGCGGCTCCATGTATACCTTGTCCGCTATCGCAGTATCAGTCATAATAGTCGCCGGATTGGAATTTACAAGCACTACCTCATAGCCTTCCTCCTTAAGAGCCAGGCATGCCTGAGTCCCCGCATAATCAAACTCAGCCGCCTGCCCGATTACTATGGGCCCTGAACCTATAATCAGAATTTTTTTGATGTCTGTTCTCTTTGCCATCTGCGTCATCTCCTTGTCTGTGTCTGAATTACCTTATAAAAAAAGGGACTGTCATACGAGGGAAAATCTCCCTGTACGAACAGTCCCGTTTAAACATTATTATTGTATATTATTTCACAAAGCTTCATTTTTGCCCTTTCTTGATAACTAATTAAACATTATAATGAATAATTATTTAATTATCCTCATTGGGTAATACTTTACCATAACGTCTGGGGCATGTCAAGGTTTTTTTAACGTGTCGGTTTATACAGTTTTCCCTGTGCGGTGTGAAATTTTACGTTGGTCAAACATATGACGCACCAATGCGGTTTTGGGTTTCCTTCAAAATCTGTAATTTCCCAAAACCCGGTTTTGGGTTTTCAGTCATATTCTCTATTTCCCAATAACCAACTTCAGAGATTGCCTCCCTTCTCATCGACAAATGATCATATAAGTTTTGGGAAATTAAAAAAACGATGCGATTTCCCAATAACTTTGCCGGTCTCACATCGTTTACTGCTTTTAATTTTAAAAGGTCGTTATTGGGAAAACGGCATTTTTACCGAAAACCCAATAACCGGTTATTGGGAAACGGGCAAAAATCGCGAAATCCCAATAACGCCCGACGATTTACCCTCTTATTATCCCGTTAAACTCCCTTACTCTCTCTTTCGCGTTCTTTGCGCCGAATACGGCAGAGCCTGCCACGAGAATGTCGCAGCCGGCTTCTTTCAGCATGCGCGCATTTTCAAGGTTCACGCCTCCGTCCACTTCGATGACGTAGCTATATCCCTTTTCCGCCCTTATCCGTGCCAGCTCTCTTATTTTTTCCTCGGCCGCCGGGATAAAGCTCTGACCGCCGAAGCCTGGGTTTACGCTCATTACGAGGACCAGGTCGCAGTCTGCCAGTATGCACTGGAGAGTCGAAACCGGCGTTGCAGGACTTATAGCGACCCCCGCCTTAACGCCGTGAGACTTTATGAGCTGAAGGGTTCTGTGAAGGTGAACGCACGCCTCCTGATGAACGACGATGTATTCAGTCTTGTCCGTCACAAAATCCCCCACGTATTTATCCGGGTTTTCTATCATAAGGTGAACGTCGTAAGGCGCGGTTTCGTATCCGTTAAGGGATTTCATAACTCCCGCCCCGAAGGAAATGTTCGGAACGAAGTGTCCGTCCATAACGTCAATGTGAAGGTATGCCGCTCCGCCTTCGCTTACCTTTACGGCATCCTCGCCCAACTTCGCAAAATCCGCCGACAAAAGGGACGGCGCCAGTACTGCCATATGCTGCCTCCTGATATTCAATAATAATTCCTAATACTTTTTTCTCTTTCTGAGATCCTCTATGCCGGCTTTGTAGGACCGGTACCTCGACGGGCTGATAAGGCCCTCTTCCACTTCCTCCTTGACCCGGCAGCCCGGCTCGCCAAGGTGCATGCAGTCGTCGAACCTGCATCCTTCGGACGCTTTAAATATCTCGGGGTAGTACTCCGAAAGCTCTCTTTCGTCCATGTCGGGAATGTCAAAGGACGTGAATCCCGGGGTGTCGAAAACCATTCCGCCAAAGGCTTCAAAGAGCTCCACGTGCCTGGTGGTATGCCTGCCACGGTCGGTTTTGTAACTGATTCTGCCCGTCTCCATGGCGGCGCCCGGAATAAGCCTGTTTATTATGGTGGACTTTCCCACGCCGGACGGTCCGGCAAAGGCCACAGAGCAGCCCTCTATGTACTCCTTAAATACCTCCAGACCCTGTCCGGTTCTTCCGCTTACAGCGACGACCGGATAAAGGGGTTCATATACCTCTTTCAGACCGGAAAGTATATCTTCATCCGCTCTGTCAATCTTATTGATGCAGATTACGGCCTCGGCTCCGGCTTTTTCCGCCGTTACCAGAAACCTGTCTATTATGCCGAAATCAGGCGCAGGCTTTGATGCCGTAACGGTTATTATGAACTTGTCCACGTTGGCAACGGGAGGACGTATGAATGAGTTCTTCCTCGGATAAACCGATTCTATAACGGAATCCCCGTCCTCTCTCACCTGAAGCTCCACCCTGTCGCCTACGGCCAGGATGAACCTGTCCTTTTTGAACTTTCCCCGGCCTTTTGCCTGAAATACGCCGTCAGCGGTTTTCACATAGTAAAAACCGCCGATGCCTTTAATAATTACTCCTGTCATAAACGAGCCGTCCTATGCCGAAGCCGAAGCTCCGCTGTCTTCAGCTTCATTCGTTTCGGTTCCTCCGTTCTGTTCGCCGCTGTCACCGGAGTCGCCGCCGTCTGTTTCTTCACTCGGCTCGCCGCCTGATTCACCTCCGGTTTCACCTGATGTACCGCCGGAAGGAGATTTAGCTATTACAATGTCTACTGTGGTTCCTGCATCAAGCTCCGTACCCTGCGGATACTGCTGCTCCATAACCTGACCCGGTTCATAGAGATTGCTTTCCGCGTACTTAGGAATACCCAGAACCAGTCCCTGATCCGCAAGAGCTGCTTCAGCCTGATCAACCGTCAGACCCAGAAGAAGCGGCATCTTAGGCTTCGCTTTTCCCTGACTTACTACAATGTTGACTGCTGTATCTTTATCCGCTTCGGTTCCCGGACCCGGATCCTGTCCCATGATGTATCCTTTTTCATATTCGGCGCTGTAATCCTCGGTTACTGTTCCGAGAGTGAATCCATGCTCCTCGAGTATTTTCTCTACGGTACTCTTGTCATACACTTCTCCCAGCAGATTCGGGACCAGTTCTCCTTCAGCGCTTATGCTGATATCCACTGTTACCGTCGTTCCCTCTTTTACCTTAACGCCTTCCTTAGGAGACTGGGAAACTACTACTCCAGGCTCCTTATCCTCTGTTTCAACCTCTTCTCCCATTTCTATCTTAAGTCCGGCAGCCTCAAGTTCATCCTTTGCTTCTTCGTAGGTCATATCTATGACGCTTGGAATCTCCACGTCTGCCTTTCCTCCGATAAAGCCAAGTGCATACATACCGCCGACAACAGCCGCAATCACGACGACAGCTGCAACGATTCCTATCGCAATTTTTTTGCCTTTTCCTCCGCCTTCAGAAGAGTTCTTTTTTGCCGATTTCTTCTGTGTCTTTCCGGATTCTCCGACTATCTTTGCAAGCTCTTCATCGTTATTGTCCTCTGTCCTTACCGGAATATTGACCATGGTGGAACTCTTGCCCGCTCCGGCAAAAACGCTGTCACCCACCCGGCTTGATATAAATTCCAGGTTGGAAAGGTCGGAAAGCATCTCATCCGCCGTCGCGTATCTGTTAGACTGATATTTATCAGTAGCCTTCATGACTATCTGCTCCAGAGCAGGAGGTATTCCCGCTACAAGCTTTGACGGAGGAGTCATCTCATTGTTTATGTGCATGAGGGCAACCTGAACCGGATTTTCACCGTCAAACGGAACCTTTCCGGTGAGCATTTCATAGAGAACAATGCCCAGAGAATAAATATCCGAACGTTCATCCACATATGAACCTCTTGCCTGCTCAGGCGAAAAATAGTGAACGGATCCTATGACCTTGCTTGTCTCCGCCACCATGGTGGAACTGCTTACAGCTCTTGCAATACCGAAATCTGTAAGCTTAGCCATGCCGTCTGTAGTTATCATAATGTTATGCGGCTTTACGTCTCTGTGCACGATATTGTGCTTATGCGCAAGGCTGAGAGCAGATGCTACCTGCTTGGCTATTTCTATGGCCGTCTTATAGTTCAGCGGACCCTTCTCTGCAATAATATCGCTTAAAGGTCTTCCATCCACCAGCTCCATTACAATAAAATGAATGCTGCCTTCCGCTCCCACATCGTATACCCCCACGATATTGGGATGCTGCAGTCCTGCAGCGGCCTGGGACTCCCTGTTAAAGCTTTCTATAAACTGAGCGTCCTTAGTGAACTCCGGTCTGAGAATCTTTACAGCTATATACCTGTTCAGTAGTCTGTCTCTGCCTTTATATACGACGGCCATACCGCCTTCGCCTATTTTTTCGACCAGTTCGTATCTGCCCGCAAGTAATTTACTCATATATATCTTCCTCCGTAATCCTGATACATATTGCCGTAATATTATCGCTGCCTCCGTTGAGATTGGCTGTCTCAACCAGCTCTGCACAGATTTCCGACATGGACTTGTCCTGAGTCAGATGTGCTATAAGTTCAGGCTCCGTCACCTCTGAATAAAGCCCGTCAGTACATATCAGAACTATGTCGCCTTTTCTGATTTCTACACTGAAAAAATCCGCTTCTACAACATCATCGGCCCCTATGGCCCGGGTAATCATATTCTTATCATCCCGCTCCATAGCCTCCGCTTTTGTGATTATTCCGGCCTTAACCAGAGTGTTCACATATGTATGATCTTCTGTAATCTGTTCCAGACTGTTTTCCCTGAGAACGTATGCCCGGCTGTCTCCGACGTTGACTATATAAAGTGAATTCTCTCTGTTATACGGAACAAAAGCTGCAACTACAGTGGTTGCCATTCCTCTGTTTCTTTTATGCCATCTTGCGACATCCCGAACTCTTCGATTTGCGTCTGCAATGCAGTCTAAAAAATAATTTCTTATCTCATCCTCCGTCTTAAGAACCTCCACCGGATGTTCCTCCACGAAGTTAGCCACGGAATTAACCGTCGTTCTGCTTGCAATCTCCCCGGAGCTGTTTCCTCCAACTCCGTCAGCAACGATGAACACCCTGTCCTCTTTCATAACGAAGAAAGCGTCCTCATTATTGCTTCTCCTGATACCCTTATCGGTCTTGAAACCTACTTCCACAGGAAGCTTCTCCTTTCACTAAATACACTATATCCGCTTTCTCATGAGCGCCATGAAGAACCCGTCAGGCCCGTCCTTCTCAGGCAGGAGCTGTTTCGTATCCACAAGCTCGAAATCCCTGTTTTTCTGAAGGAACTTTCCCACCACGTCGGCGTTCTCACACCTGTTAAGAGTACATGTGCTGTATAACAGCCTCCCCCCTGTCTTAACATAGGCTGAAGCGCTCTGAAGAATATGAAGCTGCTTTTCCGCAAGAGACTTTCCCCGGTCAGGAACGTCTCTCAGCTTTATTTCAGGTTTTCTTCTGACTACTCCGAGACCGGTGCACGGCACGTCGGCAAGTACGCAGTCAGCCACGCCCCTCAGATCCTCTCTTACATTCTCGCTGTCAAATACCGCTGATTTTATTATGTCTATACCCAGCCTCTGGGCTCCTTTGTCTATAAGGTCTATCTTGTGATGATGAATGTCCATAGCGTATATCACGCCTCTGTTTTCCATCATCTCCGCCATGGCAAAGGACTTTCCTCCCGGCGCGGCACAGACGTCCACCACCGTTTCTCCCGGCTTTGGGCCCAAAAGCTCCGCCGCCATGAGGGATGCTTCATCCTGAACGCTGAAACAGCCGTCAGAAAACAGCGCAGAATCCAGAAGTCCGCTGCCTTTTACCTTAAGACTTACATTTCTCGAAGAATTCTCACCCGGCCACACAGGAAATCCTTCCTCCTTAAGTTCTTCCGTGAGAACCTCCGGAGTCGTCTTAAGCGTGTTGACCCTGATGTAAAGAGGCGGTGTTGCATTACCCTCCTCCAGCAGCTGTTCAGTCTTATCCGCACCGTACTGGTCAAGCCACATATCTACTATCCACGGCGCATAGGAATACTTTACGGAAAGATACCCGGCAATATCCCTGTTTCTGTCGGGATACGGAAAATCCTCCCTGAGTTTCAGGTAATTTCTCAGCACGCCGTTTACGAAGCCGTCCCGTCCGGGAATAATCCGCCTTGCCAGCTTTACCGTTTCGCTTACAGCGGCATAATCTGGCACTGAATTGATAAATTCAATCTGGCATATGCCCAGGCGCAGAAGACAAAGAGGCTGAGGTTTAACACTCTTAATCCCCTTGTTAACCAGTCTGTCTATGGCGTAGTCGATAAAAATCTGATTTTCTATTACAGCATACACCATCTCCCTGACAAAAGCCGGAGATTCCGGATTATCAAAAACCAGAATTCTGTTAAGTACTATATTGGAGTATGAGTTTTCTTTCTCCATCTCAAGCAGAACCCTGTATGCCGTCTTTCGGTTATTATCCATAACGTGGCCTCCGAAAACTGAGATTTACCTGCTACCTATATTTTATTGCAATATTCTCCCGATTTCAATGGCGTTTCCCCTTAAAAAGGCGTCAACGGGCATTTTTTTCTTTCCGGGAGCCTGAATTTCGGTAATCCTCAGTATTCCCTTCCTGAAAGCTATCTCTATTCCGCCCGGGCCTGCAGCTGTAATCATTCCCGGCGCGGCCTCGAGCTGAGAATCCGTCATTTCGGCTGCCCAGACCTTAAGCTGAACGTCGCCGTAGTTGAAATACGTTCCCGGCCACGGGTTAAACGCTCTAACCTTCTGCTCGGCTTCTTCTGCCGTCTCGCCCGAAAAGTCCAGCCTTCCGTCCTCTTTTCTTATCATGCCCGCATAACTTGAAAGAGAGTCGTCCTGCTTCTCAGGAGTTATCTCTCCCTTTTCTATAAGTGGAAGGGTCTCCGTCAAAAGCCTTGCTCCCACCTCCGAAAGCTCGTCCATAAGCTCCGCCGTCGTCTTTTTTTCAATGGAAACTTCAGCCTTTGTCAGCATGTCCCCCGTATCGAGACCTTCGGCCATCTGCATGATAGTAACCCCTGTCTTTTCCTTTCCGGAAAGTATGGCGTGCTGAACGGGAGACGCTCCTCTGAATTCGGGAAGGAGTGAGCCGTGGATGTTGATACATCCGAATTTCGGAAGCTCCAGTACCTCTTTCGGCAGGATCTGGCCGTAAGCCGCAACGATGATTATATCCGGTGCGTACTCTCTGAGAGCGCTTAAAGACTCTTCGTCTCCCCTTAGCCTTACGGGCTGGACCACCTTAAGACCCAGCTCCGAAGCCGCCTCCTTTACCGGAGAAGGTATGATCTTCTTTCCACGGTTCTTCTCCCTGTCGGGCTGAGTGAACACCATGCCTATGTCGTATCCCGCCTCCGCGAGAGCCTTAAGTGGCTTTACGGCAAAATCCGGTGTTCCCATGTAGACTGTCTTCATAATCTCTCCCGCCTTCTATTCTTCCTCGTCGTCCTGAGGATTTCTGATGTTGGTCGCCTTGTCTATGTATAATACGCCGTCCAGGTGGTCGTACTCGTGGCACATAACGACGGCGTCAAAGCCTTCAAACTCGTACTCCTGTCTGTTTCCGTCAAGGTCAAGGGCCGTAATCTTTATCTTTTCCGGCCTTTCCACGGTTCCGCAGAGTCCCGGAACGGAAAGACACGCCTCGTCTCCCGTCTGGGTTCCTTCCCTTTCGGTGATTTCAGGATTTATCATAAAGTAAACTCTGTCAGGCTCGGGTTCGGCCACGAACATTCTCCTCATGACTCCAACCTGAGGTCCCGCAATGCCCACTCCCATTTCAGCTCTCATGGTCTCCAGCATATCCTCCATGGTCATTCTTATGCGGTCGTTTACCTCTGTTATCTCTCTGCACTTCTTTCTTAAGATGGGATCTCCCTCTTTTACAACGTTTCTGATTGCCATTTTCTATTATCTCCTTCTATATCATCCCGTACGGATTTATATCTATGGAAAGAGGTTCGTACTTCCTTTCGGCCATGTTGTCCGACAAAGCGTTCAGGTAATATACGAATCTGTTTCTCTCCCCCTTGGGGCACTTTAAAAGCAGTCTGAACGCAAATCCGTCTCTGTTCTTCGGCCCCCGGCTCTCTCTCGGCCCCAGGATTTTTCCTCCGGCCTCCTCAAAGCCCTTTTTCGCAAGGAACCTTACGGTCTCGTCTGCCTGGTTCTCCGCCGCTTCTATGTTCTTACTGAATGTTTCCACGGCGATTATATCGGAAAAAGGCGGATACTTCATCAGCCTTCTCATTTTAATTTCTTCCCTGTAAAAGCCTTCGTAGTCATAGGCTGCCGCGGCCTTTACCGCCGTATTTTCGGGATCCGTGGTCTGAACTATCACTCTGCCCTTTCCGTCTCCTCTTCCTGCTCTTCCCGAAACCTGAGTAATGAGCTGAAAAGTTCTCTCCGGCGATCTGTAGTCCGGTATGTTAAGGCTGACGTCGGCGTCGATGACTCCTACAAGACCGACGTTTTTAAAGTCCAGACCCTTGGCGACTATCTGGGTTCCTATGAGAATGTCCGTCTTTCCGCTTCCGAAGTCCTTCAGTATTCTGCTTATGCTGCTTCTCTTTACGGCAGTGTCGAGGTCAAGCCTTTCCACCGCGGCTTCCGGAAACATCTCTGAAACCTGTTCGGTAACCTTCTCCGTTCCCTTGCCGCTGTACTTCAGCTTTCCGCCGCACTCCGGGCACTCCCTTGCCGCCGGGAACTTTCTTCCGCAGTAGTGGCATACAGCCGCGTTTTCCCGCTTGTGATATGTAAGGGAAATTCCACAGTCGGGACACTTCAGCGGAGCTCCGCATTCCTCACAGAATATATATGGAGAATATCCCCGTCTGTTCAGAAACAGAATCACCTGACGGCCCGCCTTAAGCTCTTCGCCTATGAGCCGGCGGAGCTTTCTGCTTATGACAGTAAAGTTTCCCGCTCTTATCTCGTCCTTCATGTCGACGATTTCTACCTCCGGAAGAGGATTTTCGTTGTATCTCTTCTCAAGCTTCAAAAGCCTGTATATGCCTTCCTCCGCCCTGCGATATGAAACCACTGAAGGCGTTGCGCTTCCGGCTATGAGGACGCCGTCGCAGGCCATAAGCCTTTTCACGGCGATGTCTACCGCTTCGTACTTCGGGGTCATGTCGGACTTGTACGTGGCTTCGTGCTCCTCGTCCATGACGATAAGGCCTATGTTTTCCGCAGGAGCAAAGACTGCCATCCTCGCCCCGATTATTATGTCGGCTTCTCCCTTTCTGATTCTCGTCCACTCGTCGAACCGTTCTCTGCCCGTAAGCCGGCTGTGCAAAACAGCGATGCGGTCTTTCCCGAACCTTCCGATAAACCTTTCCGTTATCTGTCCGGCAAGGGCAATCTCGGGAACCAGGATTATAACCTTCCTTCCGAGAGCGAGAGTCCTTTCCGCCGCCTGCATGTAAACTTCCGTCTTCCCGCTTCCCGTCACGCCATAGAGAAGAAAGTTCTCCTGCTTTCTCCCTTCCAACGCCCCGTATATCTCATTTAAAGCATTCTTCTGCTCCGGAGTAAGACTGGATATATCCTGAGGCTCTCCCTCTCTGTCCTTCAGAGGTTTCTTTTCCTTTCCCGGTTTCGGGGGCTTTCCCGAAGGCACGAAGCAGCGAACGGCATCGATGTACTTTATGGCGTACCTCTGCTTCATCCACATGCAGGTTTCAACCATTTCCGGAGTGAGGGATATAAAATCGCTGACGCTTACGATGTCCTTTATCTTAGATACATCGCAGGACGGAGTAACATCGGTCTGAAAGACATAGGCGTCCTTTTCGCCTTTGTTCTTTCCGAATGTAACCTTGACTCCGTCCCCGATTTTCACGCTGTCAGGCGCTCTGTACGTGTAAAAAACGTCTGTGAATCTGGATTTATTGTTTATAACTACGTTTACATATTTCATATTTCGTAAACTTGCTTCACTCTTTGTCCCTACAGGAGGAATATGCCGCTCTTCCTGCACTCCTCTATCATATCTTCAGGCCATACGCTTACCTGTACCTCGCCTATATGGGCTTTTCTCAGGAGGTACATGCAGAGCCTGCTCTGTCCGATTCCTCCGCCTATGGAGTACGGAAGCTCGCCGTTAAGCACGGCCTTCTGGAATGCAAGCTCCCTTCTGTCGTCGGCCCCCGCTATGCGAAGCTGCCTGTCCATGGCGTCCGCATCCACTCTGATTCCCATGGAGGAAATCTCAAAAGCTCTTTCAAGGACATCGTTCCACAGGATGATGTCGCCGTTAAGCTCCCAGTCGTCGTAGTCAGGAGATCTTCCGTCGTGCTTTTCGCCGGACTTCAGAGTTCCTCCTATCTTCTCGATGAATACGGCTCCGTGAGCCTTGCAGATGAGGTCCTCTCTCTCTTTAGGAGTCTTGTCCGGATAAAGGTCCTCCAGCTCCTGAGTTGTTATAAAGTATATCTCGTTAGGAATCTCTGTCTGGATATCTCTGTAAAGCCTGTTCACGTAGTCGCCCAGATTCTTTATGGCGTTGTATATGGTTATTACGGTTTCGTGAAGATATTCCGTGGTTCTCTGCTCTCTGGTTATAACCTTCTCCCAGTCCCACTGGTCCACGTATACGGAGTGAAGATTGTCAAGCTCTTCGTCTCTTCTGATAGCGTTCATGTCGGTGTAAATACCGTTTCCCGGCTTTATTCCGTATTTGCCTAAAGCCATGCGCTTCCACTTTGCGAGAGACTGAACTATTTCAACCTTTCTTTCGTCCATGTCCTTAAGGGTAAATTCCACCCTTCTCTCCACGCCGTTCAGATTGTCGTTAAGTCCGGATTCAGGAAGGACGAAAAGCGGTGCGGACACACGTCTTAAATTAAGTCCGTATGCCAGTTCCTGCTGAAAATAGTCCTTGATCTTCTTGATTGCTCTCTGAGTTTCCACCGGCCCGATTACAGATTTATAATTCTCCGGTCTGATTAGCTGTGACATAGTCTTTCCTCCTTTTATACTGCCAGGTCGTTAAAGTTACTCCCTGGAAAATTCGCATCCGCAAAAGTTCTGTCTGTAGAGACTGTATTCTCTGGAAAGCTGGACGCTTCGCTGAAATCCCGCCTTCTTCTTGAAATCCACATCCAGAAATTCCGTCTTGTATTTCTCCGCCATTTCCTTTCCTATGCCCGATATGAGCGGGTAGTTCTTATGAGGGCTTACGGTAAGAGTCGTAGTGAAGAACCTGAACTCCCTCTCTGAAGCAACCCTGGCGGTTTCCTCCAGCCTCATTCTGAAACAAAGGGTGCAGCGCTTTCCCCCTTCGGGTTCGTCCGCAAAAGGCGCCGCAATCTCAAGGTACCTCTCCGGATCGTACTTACCTTCCATAAAGGTGATTTTAGATACGCAGCTTTTCGATGCGTTGTACTCGTTTATGAACCTTATCTGCTCGTCCCTTCGCTTTATATATTCGGCATTATCCGTTATGCACGGGTTATAGTAAAACACGGTAATCTCGTAATCGGGAGCCAGTCTCTCTATTACCGACGTGCTGCACGGTCCGCAGCAGCTGTGAAGAAGAAGAGACGGTCTCATCTTTTCCTTTCCCGCGTTCATATATGATTCCGAAAGACAGTCGCTGCCGCCGCACTCTATGCCGAAACACCAGCCTGCCGCCTTTTTTTCCTTCATTTCACATCTCCTGAAAACAAGCTCTGATAAACACTGCATTAATCAATAAATTATACCATAACAGGCCTCTAAAAAAAAGAGCGCGCCGGGGTCTTTTTTCTTCACCGGCGTGCTTATACATATGATATTTTTGCATTCTGTATTGCATTTTTGAGTAGGTGTAGGGTTATTTACATCTGCGTCGCCCCTCACCTGGGCGACCTGCTTTCGCGCAGACTGCGCTTT
>DXHZ01000027.1 GCA_019113145.1 Candidatus Avanaerovorax faecigallinarum | reverse complement strand
AAGGAAGGCATGGCGGTGGCTATTCACTGCATAGGAGACGCGGCGGCGGAACAGGCGGTGACGGCCATAGAAGCTGCCCGCGCCGAGTACCCGGACGTTTCGACGAGAGACGGAATCGTTCACGCCCAGATTCTCAACGAGGACATAATGGAGAGAATGAGGAAGGGCGGAATAATCGCCTACATTCAGCCTGTATTCATAGAGTACGATCTTCACGTTGCCGAAAGCAGGGTCGGAAAAGAGCGGATGAAGACGAGCTACAACTGGCGGACCCTCAGAGATATGGGCATAAAGACGCCTTTCGGAACGGACTGCCCTGTGGAAACCTTCAATCCTATGCCGAATATCTATACGGCGGTGACGAGAAAGGATTACGACGGATTTCCTGAAGGCGGCTGGTATCCTGAAGAGGGCCTGACAGTGGTAGAATCGGTAGAGGATTACACAAAGACTTCAGCCTTTGCGTGCAATGCAGAAAGCCATCGCGGAATGATAGCTGAAGGCTTTGACGCGGATATAACCGTTCTCGAAGAGAACCTTTTCGAGGCGGAGCCTGCGCATATAAAGGACATAAAGGCCGCAATGACCATAGTCGGCGGAAAAATCCGCTTCAGCAGAATTTAATTCCGGTTTCTTAATGTAGTTTTAATGTTTCCCGCGTATCATAGGGGCATACTTAACGGAGGAGGCATTATAATGAATACAGAAGAAAGAACCAATGTTACGGCTGTAACGGAGATAAGGGAAGAAAACACGGCAGAAGAGCCGGTTAAGAAAAAGAAAAAGTTATCGACAGGAGGAATAATCGGCATAATCGCAGGAGCTGTCGCTGCGGCGGCCGTCATCGCCCTGATACTGATTTTCGCATTAAGGGTAGACGGAAACGAGGCCAGGCAGATTGCCCTTGAGGCGTCGGGCGGCGGCGAAGTGATTCAAGAGACTCGTGAAAGCGAAGGGCTCTGGAACGAGTACGAATTCGTCATTCAGAATGGCGACACATGGTACAGCATAGAGATAGGAGGGTTCGGAAGAATTACCGAAATGGAAAGCGGCCGTCATGGCCAGCTCTATGTTGGATAGCCGGTTAAAAGAAAAATGGAAGGCGAAGAGAAGAGCAGAAAGGCCGTTCTCAAGGCGGCTATGATAACGGCGTTCATAACGACATTTATGGGCAGCGCACTTAATCTGTCCATTCCGGCTATGGAAGGAGACTTTAACGTGGGAGGGGCCATGGCCGGATGGATAGTGACGGCGTACACCATATCCGTAGCTGCTCTCAGCGTGCCCTTCGGAAGTGTTGCGGACATATCAGGCAGAAGACGGGTGTTTCTGGCAGGCGTAGCCGGATTTTTAACGATATCCGTGCTGTGTATCTTTGCGTGGAACATCTGGATTCTGCTTTTTTTGCGTACTCTTCAGGGTGCAAGCGCCGCCATGATTTTTTCAACAAATAACGCAATTTTAATCAGCGCATATCCTGACAGCGAGAGGGGAAGGGTTCTGGGCCTGTCAACAGCCGCTACCTACGTGGGACTTTCGGCGGGGCCTGTTATCGGAGGTTTTCTGAATCACTACATGAGCTGGCATGCGGTGTTCGGAGCTGCAGCGATAGCGGCTGCCGTTGCGTTTTTTGAGGGATATAAAAGCATTCCGAAGGATACAAAAAATGCGCCCGGGGCAGGGCCTGACGTATCGGGAAACGTACTGTACATAGGTGCCATCGCAGTAAGCCTCTACGGACTCGGAAATCTGACGGCCATGAGGACGGGACCGCTAATACTGGCAGGAGGAATACTCCTCGGCGTCGCCTTCGTGCTGGTCGAGAGAAAAAAGACAAATCCGGTGATGAAGATATCCATGTTTACAAAGAGCGCGCCTTTCACTCTTTCCAGCCTGGCGGCCCTGTTAAACTACGGCGCCACCTACGCCATAAGTTATCTGGTGAGCATATACCTGCAGGTGGTAATGGATTTCACCTCACAGACGGCGGGACTTATCCTCATCGTGATGCCGCTGATGCAGGCTTTGTTCTCACCTGCCATGGGAGCCCTTTCGGACCGGATAAAGCCGTATAAGCTTGCCACCTGCGGAATGCTTCTGTGCGTTCTGGCTCTCTGCATGTTCTCAAGGCTCAGCGAGACGACCGGCCTGTGGTACGTCATCATATCTCTCATGACTGCCGGCTTCGGCTTTTTCATGTTCGCGTCTCCTAACACCAACGCCATCATGGACTGCGCCAGCCCGGAGGACTACAGTGTGGCAAACTCGGTAGTTGCAACCATGAGAACCTATGGACAGTCCGCAAGTATGGGCATCGTAAGCGTCGTAATGGGAATAACCATAGGCGCCATGGCCCTTGAGGAGTCATCGGCTGCCGACCTTGTGCGGACTATGAAAATATCGTTCACCGTGTTCATAGTTCTGTGCATCCTCGGTGTGTTCATGTCGGCGTTCAGAGGAAAGGGCGTGAAAAATTCCTGAGTATTATCTGCTGCGGTTGTTAAGCTTCTTACGGAGAATTTTATATGAATTGGCGATGCTCTCCATGAATTTCACTTCGTCCGGAGAGAAATCCACCATAGGCTCAAGAACATCCTCTGCAATTCTGCTTACGTGCTCTTCAAGCTCCACCCCGGTATAGGAGCCGGATATCAGGTAGTCGCATGTTACGTTGAGAACCTGACTTATCTTATAGAGATTTCTGAGAGATATCCCTCTGTTTCCGTATTCTATTTCAGCAATAAACTTAGGGGAGAGATCTGTGGCGAAGGCAAGATCCTCCCTTGTCATTTCCAGAAGCTCACGCTGAGCTCTGATGCGTCTGCCCATGTGTTTGAGGTTAAATTCTTTAAGTTCGGGCTTTATGTAAATTCTGGCTGCCATATTCACAGGATTCCTTTCACGTATCTTACGTGTATAGTTTAAATCCGGGATGTACGGCTAAAAAATGAACTGTGAGAAGCAGACATTACCTCTTGCAGTAGAAAAAAATACACTGTCAGGAGGTGATACTGCCTCCTGCAGTGCAAAGTGCGGTTTACTGTTCCAGTATTTCACCTTCTGTAGAGATGGTAACCACCTGCCATGGGATAAACTTTCCGCTGTCCTGGAGAGCTTTCTTCACGGCCATTTCTATGCCTCCGCAGCATGGAACCTCCATCCTCACCACGGTGACGCTCTTAATGTCGTTGTTTCTTATAATCTCGGTGAGCTTTTCGGAGTAGTCCACGCTGTCCAGCTTCGGGCAGCCTATCAGGGTAACCTTATTTCTGATGAAGTCCTCGTGGAAACTGCCGTAGGCGTAGGCGGTGCAGTCTGCGGCTACGAGAAGGTTAGCGCCGTTAAAGTACGGTGCGTTTACCGGGGCGAGCTTTATCTGAACGGGCCACTGGGAAAGGCGGCTGGTGTTCTGCCTGAGGGCCGGGGATGCCGAAGGCGCTGTCAGTGCAGCTGAAGCTCCGGACGCTGCCTGTACGCTGCCGGTATCTTCACATGTGCGGTTTATGGTTCTGCTGTGGGAACCCGGACATCCGCAGGCAAGGGTCTCTTCGCCTCCGGCGGCGGAAGAGTTTGCCGGGTTTGCAGCCTTTGCCCGGGCTGCCATGTTGGCTTTAACCGCAGCCTCATCGTATGCGAGGGCTTCTCTCTCCACAAAAGTAATGGCTCCTGTAGGGCATGTCGGCAGGCAGTCTCCCAGACCGTCGCAGTAATCGTCCCGCAGGAGGGTCGCCTTGCCGTCCACCATTCCAATGGCTCCCTCGTGGCAGGCTTTGGCGCAAAGTCCGCACCCGTTACATTTGTCCTGATCTATGTGTATTATCTTTCTTATCATGTTGCACTTCCTTTCGTTAAACTTCGAATCGCTGTTGACTATGGTCACAGTATAGGCTACCATGGAGGGAAAGTACGTTGTTTTTACAACGAAAGGAAAAAATATGGAGAAAAATTTTGAGATTCTTGAAAAGTGCAGCCTCTTTCGGGGGACAAAGGCTGCAGATATTGAAAATCTGATGGGAAATCTTCACGCAGCGGAGAGAAGATACCCGAAGGGAAGCTTTGTGCTGAGGCAGGGAGACGTTACCGAAAGTCTGGGGATTTTGACAGAGGGGGCTCTGCGTATAGTCACGGAAGACTTTGCGGGAAACAGAAATATCATCTCCGAAATCGAGCCGGGGGAGCTGTTCGCCGAGGTCTTTGCCAGCGTAAAGGGAGCCGTGATTTCCGTGGACGTGGAGGCGGAGGCGGACAGCCGGGTGATATGGATAAAGGTACGGGAGATTCTGGAAAACGGCGGAGAAAAGCTGGTGACAAGCCTTCTCGGAGTCATCGCCGGAAAGAATCTGATGCTGAACAGAAAGATAGAGCACCTGTCCAGGCGCAGCACCAGGGAGAAGCTTTTGTCGTACCTGACTTATGAGATGAGACGCAGAGGAAGCCGCACTTTCGATATACCTTTCGACAGGCAGGGCCTTGCCGATTACCTTTCCGTGGACAGAAGCGCCATGAGCGCAGAGCTTTCACGGATGAAGCGGGACGGGCTCATCGATTACAGGAAGAGCCGGTTTACTGTGTACGGCGAAGGTGAGTAGCGGTGGGGTTTAGCGGTGGTTGCCTTGTGTGCCTCAGCGGCGTTTAATCCGTGTGTCTTAGCGGCGTTTGACCTGTTCCCGGCTATATGGGGTCGAGGTCAAGGCGATTCTTGACCTTCGGCGGGCATTGAAGCCGTGAGGTCAAGAAAATCGGGGCGGAACAAGGTAAAAGTCTTGACCTTTTTGCGCGGCAGTACACGTTTTGCGAAAAAACGCCTTGACATGCGAGCCTGATTTCGGCGTGAAGGTCAAAGCCGCCCGTTCAATAGCCCTGTCCGTCCACCCCCCCCGTGCAAAAGCCCCGCCCGGTTACTTTTCCGCGCAATACATAGTGCAAAAGCCGAAAAAAGTGGTATAATAGAAGGGCAGTTTTGTAATAATTTTTCAGGAAAGAGATGATATAAATGGCTAAGGTAGATATTTTTTCGGGATTTCTCGGAGCGGGAAAGACGACCCTTATAAAGAAGCTCATCGAGGAGGCGTATAAGGGCGAGCAGGTGGTTCTCATAGAGAACGAGTTTGGAGAAATCGGCATAGACGGCGGATTTCTGAAAGATGCCGGAGTGAAGATCAACGAGATGAATTCGGGATGCATCTGCTGTTCTCTCGTAGGGGACTTCGGACGGGCGCTGGATCAGGTGATTGCAGATTACGACCCTGACAGAATTCTCATCGAGCCGTCGGGAGTGGGCAAGCTCAGCGACGTTATCCTGGCTGTGGAGGGACTTCACAACGAGAAGATTGCTCTCAACGGATTTACCACCGTGGTAGACGCCAAAAAGTGCAAAATGTACATGAAGAATTTCGGTGAGTTTTTTAACAACCAGATAGAAAACGCCAGCACCATAGTTTTGAGCCACACTTCCGGACTTTCTCAGGAGAAGCTTGATCAGTGCGTAGAGCTGATAAAAGGCCATAACGATAAGGCGTCCCTCATAACCACGCCGTGGGAGGAACTTACCGGGGCGCAGATCCTTGAGACCATGGAGCGAAAGAATACCATTCAGATTGAAATAGAAAAGCTTGCAGCCGAGGTGGCGGAGCACGACCACGAGCATCACCACAATCACGAGCATCAC
>DXHZ01000026.1 GCA_019113145.1 Candidatus Avanaerovorax faecigallinarum | reverse complement strand
GAGGCCGGAGATGTAATAAAAGGCCTAAAGTCAATGGGTATAAACAACCTGGTCATGATGACAGGCGACAGCGCAAAGACTGCAGAATCCATTGCGGCTCAGGCGGGAATTGAGGAATACTATGCAGAAGTTTTGCCGGAGGATAAGGCCCGGTTCGTTGAGAAAAAGCGGGCGGAAGGCCATACGGTTATAATGATTGGCGACGGAATAAACGATTCCCCTGCTCTTTCCGCTGCAAACGTGGGAATTGCGGTAAGCGACGGAGCGGAAATTGCGAGAGAGATAGCTGATATTACCATAGGATCGGGTAATCTTTCGGGGCTTCTGATTCTAAGAGAGCTGAGCGAGCTTCAGATGAAGAGAATAGGGAGAAATTACAGGCAGATTGTGGGGATAAACGCCGGGCTTATAGGTTGCGGGGTCAGCGGTATAATGCAGCCTGCAACATCGGCGTGGCTGCACAACGTATCTACCGTTGCCATAACATTAAACAGCATGAAGGATTTGAAAAAAGTATAAAAAAGTAATGAAAAACGCACAGGAAGCTTTGTCTCCCTGTGTGTTTTTTCGTGGCAGCAGTGCACCCGGGAGTCCACGGACACTAATGTATATCATAAAAATAAGAAAATAAATAATTTGTTGTTAAATTCCTGACAAAATCCTATTGCTTTTTATCGTACCTAAGATATAATATTTTCAAGTCTTATCTTATTTTTTGAATTTTATCAGGAGGTATCTATGTTGGATCAGAAATACTATGATACGGCAGATGAGATAATCGCCATTCACGGCGCTGACCAGTCGTCTCTCATCCCTATCATACAGGACATCCAGACCGAGTTCCGCTACCTGCCCGGAGAGCTTTTATCTTACGTGGCAGAGAAGATCGGAATTACTGAGGCCAAAGCCTACAGCGTTGCGACGTTCTACGAAAACTTCTCTTTTGAGCCTAAGGGAAAATATGTGATCAAAGTCTGCGACGGCACGGCATGCCACGTAAGAAAGTCCATTCCTATTTTAGAAAGACTCTATAGCGTACTGGGCCTTTCCGAGGATAAAGCGACCACAGACGACATGCTGTTTACGCTGGAGACGGTATCGTGTCTGGGAGCCTGCGGACTGGCTCCGGTTCTGACCGTAAACGATAAGGTATATCCGGCTATGACTCCGGATGCAGCAGAGGACCTCGTTGAGGAACTGAGAGGAGCGGAATAGATGCAGAGAATATCAAGCGCAGAGGCCCTGAATCAGGTCTGTCAGAGCGCAAAGACGAAAATAGACGCATGTAAGTGCAGAATCCTCATCTGTGCGGGAACGGGATGTCTGGCCGGAGGTTCCGGTGAGATTTATGAGGAGATGTGCCGCCTCGCAAAGGATAATCCTGATGTGGAAATAGATTTCAAGCCTGAGATTGCATGTGCGGGGCTTCCGGGACACGGGCTTGAGGAAGAGGCGAGAGCTGCCGTTGAAAAGATTGCAGGAGCCAGAAAGGATGCCGAGGCTGAAGGAATTAAGGAAAAAGACCTTGATGATTTTGCCGTAAAGAAGAGCGGATGTCACGGATTCTGCGAAATGGGACCGCTGATGAGGATTGAACCTTTGGGCATACTGTATACAAAGGTTTCCGTAGACGACTGTAAGGCAATCTTTGAGAGAACCGTTAAAAACGGCGACATCATAAGGGAACTTCTCTACAAGCAGGACGGAATAGAGTACGCCCGTCAGGAGGACATTCCTTTCTACAAGAAGCAGACCCGTGTGGTTCTTGAAAACTGCGGTCACATAGACGCCGAGCACATAGAGGAATACATAGCAAGAGGCGGATATCAGGCGCTGGTGAAGACTTTGTTCGATATGACTCCTGAAGAAGTCATAGAGGAAGTATCCGAGTCCAATCTGAGAGGACGCGGAGGCGGCGGATTCAAGACCGGATACAAGTGGAGCCAGGTTGCCCGTCAGCCTGAAAAGCAGCGTTACGTAGTATGTAACGGTGACGAGGGAGACCCGGGCGCATTCATGGACAGAAGTATCATGGAAGGCGACCCGCACAGAGTTCTCGAGGGCATGATGATCGCGGCTTATGCGACGGGAGCCCAGGAGGGATACATCTACGTGAGAGCGGAGTATCCTCTGGCCATAAAGAGACTTCAGAACGCCATAGCCCAGGCTGAGGAAGCGGGTCTCTTAGGCGAGAACATTTTAGGTTCGGACTTTTCGTTTAAGCTTCACATCAACCGCGGAGCGGGAGCGTTCGTATGCGGAGAGGGAAGCGCCCTTACGGCTTCCATAGAGGGTAACCGCGGTATGCCGAGAGTTAAGCCGCCGCGCACCGTAGAGCACGGACTCTTCGACAAGCCGACCGTTCTGAATAACGTTGAGACCTACGCCAACGTTCCGGGAATAATCAGCAGAGGAGCCGCATGGTTTAAATCCATCGGGCCTGAAAACAGCCCGGGCACCAAAGCCTTCGCCCTTACGGGAAGCGTTAAGAACACCGGCCTTATAGAGGTTCCTATGGGAACGACTTTGAGAGAAGTAATATTCGACATAGGCGGCGGAATCAAAAACGACGGCACATTTAAAGCGGTACAGATTGGAGGCCCTTCGGGAGGCTGTCTCATCACGCCGCAGCTGGATATAAGTCTTGACTTCGACTCCCTGAAGAAGATGGGAGCAATGATAGGTTCCGGCGGTCTTGTAGTAATGGACGACTCCACCTGTATGGTAGAGGTTGCAAGGTTCTTCATGAACTTCACCCAGAAGGAAAGCTGCGGAAAGTGCGTCCCTTGCCGCGAGGGTACCAAGCGTATGCTGGAGATTTTAGAGAGAATCGTTGCAGGAAACGGAAAGGAAGAGGATCTCGACCTTCTCGAGGAGCTTGCGGATACCATTACGGAAACCGCTCTCTGCGGTCTCGGAAAGACGGCGTCACTTCCGGTAAAGAGCACTCTGAAGCTGTTCAGAGAAGAGTACCTGGAGCACGTTGTGGACAAACACTGCGCGTCCCATACATGTACGTCCCTGCGCCGCTTTGTCATCAGCCCTGAGAGATGCAAAGGCTGCTCCAAGTGTGCAAAGAACTGCCCGGCGGATGCAATTTCCGGCAGGATTAAAGAACCTTACGTTATCGATAATGAGAGATGTATCAAGTGCGGCGCATGCGAAAGCGCATGTGCGTTCGGCGCAATACATATAGAATGGTAGGAGGTGAAGACGGATGAAATACATGACCATAAACAACAGAAAAGTCGCTTTTGACGACGAGAAAAACGTGCTGGCGGTAATAAGAAAGGCCGGCATAGAGCTGCCTACCTTCTGCTATCTTTCCGAGCTTTCAACCTACGGCGCATGCAGAATGTGTGTCGTAGAGGATGAAAGAGGAAAAATCTTCGCATCCTGTTCGGAGGAGCCTAAGGACGGCATGGTTATCTACACCAATACTCCGAGACTGCAGCATCACAGAAAGATGATTCTCGAACTGCTGCTGGCTTCTCACTGCACCGACTGCACCACCTGCAGAACCAACGGTGCGTGCATACTCTTAAAGCTTGCAAACCAGCTGGGAGTAAATTACGTAAGATTCCAGAACAACAAGCCGAAGCTGCCTCTTGACTACAGCTCCCCTTGTATCGTTTTCGACCCTAACAAGTGCATACTCTGCGGAGACTGCGTGAGAACCTGTACCGAAATTCAGGGACTGGGAATACTTGATTTTGCTCATCGAGGAAGCAAAATGCGCGTGACTACAGCCTTTGACAGACCTCTTTCCGAGACTGCGTGCGTAGGATGCGGCCAGTGCAGAGTTGTATGTCCTACGGGAGCAATCACCGTTAAGCAGAATATACATCCTGTATGGAAAGCCCTTTCCGACAAGGATACCAGAGTGGTCGCCCAGATTGCTCCTGCCGTAAGAGTTGCCGTAGGTGATAAATTCGGGCTGCCTAAGGGAGAAAATGCTCTCGGAAAACTTGTTGCGGCTCTTAAACTTATGGGATTCGACCAGGTTTACGACACCAACTTCGGTGCTGACCTTACGGTTATGGAGGAAGCTCAGGAACTGGTGGAAAAGATAGAGTCGGGAGACCTTCCTCTGTTCACTTCATGCTGTCCGGGATGGGTCAAATTCTGCGAGGAGAAGTTCCCTGAGCTGAGAAAGCACATTTCCAGCTGCAGATCGCCTCAGCAGATGTTCAGCGCCGTGCTCAAGGAAGAGGCAAGAATGGATACCGAGGATAAGAGAAAGACCGTCGTTGTGTCCATCATGCCTTGTACCGCAAAGAAGGCCGAAATACTGAGACCTGAACACAGAACCGAAGGCGAGCAGGATACGGACTACGTTCTGACCACTACCGAAATAACCAGAATGATAAAAGAGGCGGGTATTGACCTTGCATCTATAAAGCCGGGAACCATGGACATGCCGTTCGGTCTGTCCTCGGGAGGCGCTGCGATATTCGGCGTAACCGGCGGCGTAACCGAAGCCGTCCTGAGAAGACTGGTGGGAAGCTACGAGCCTGAGGATCTTGAGGCCATAAAGTTTACCGGAATCCGCGGAAACGACGGAATCAAGGAGGCTACAGTAAATCTCAAGGACCGTGAGGTGAAGATCGCCGTTGTAAACGGTCTTAAGAATGCAGGCATCGTAATGAACGGCATTAAGAGCGGAGAAATGTACTACGATTTCGTAGAAGTTATGGCATGCCGCTCCGGATGTGTCGCAGGCGGCGGACAGCCTGTACCTGTAACTCCGCAGATTAAGGCTGCGAGAACCGAAGGAATCTACGAGATAGATGACGAAAAGCAGATAAAGATTTCCAGCGACAATCCGTTCGCCATGGCTCTTTACGACGGACTGCTGAAAGGCAAGCAGCAGAAGCTTCTGCATAATCATCACGAGTAAAAAATTCAATATATGCCCGCTGTGACCCGGGATCGTGCCGGGTATGCGAAAGAACAGGACCGCAGGATTTTTAATTCTGCGGTCTTTAAAATTGTGTGCGTCCGGGAGCGCATATTTTATATATGGAGCAAAGGATAAATGACTTGCGATTAAGAGGAACCGGTGATAAAATAGTCTAAAAGAAACATACTGTTTCAAATAGAGTGAAAGGAGCAGTCATGAGGAGCAAGAATCCTGAACTGATGAACAGAATATGTGAATATGTGGAGCGCTGCGTTATGAGGCGCGGCGAATCTCCGTCCACGGCCGATATAGGGGAAGCCTTAGGCATATCCAGGGCCACGGCGTACAGATATCTGGTGGAGATGGACGCAAGAGGTATCATAAGCTATGACGGCGGTACAGTCTCCACGGAAAAGACTGTAAAGATGAATCCCGAAATCGTGATGACCCCCGTAGTGGGCTCCGTACCGTGCGGCACGCCTCAGTACGAGGAGGAAAATATAGAAGAGTACATAGCTCTGCCCACGGCCGTGTTCGGAAATGATGATTTCTTTGCGCTGAGGGCCAGCGGCGATTCCATGATCGATGCGGGAATCGATGACGGAGACCTGGTGGTGGTGAGAAAGCGAAAGGAAGCCGCAGAGGGCGACATAGTAGTGGCGTTGGTAAACGGCCAGAGCACGCTGAAGAGATTTTTCAGAGATAAGGAGACGGGCAGAGTGATTCTTCATCCGGAAAACAGCCGGATGGAGGACATAGTACCTGATGAGTGCTACATTCAGGGCGTCGCCTGCCACATAATAAAGGCTTTGTAGGAAGGTGCGGATGCGGCCCGTGACGGGAGGTGAAGGCTTTGGGAGAGGACACTGTAAAGAAGAGAAGCTATATAGCTATAGACCTGAAATCTTTTTACGCATCGGTGGAGTGTGCGGCGCGAGGAGTGGATCCCATGACTACCAATCTGGTGGTGGCGGACCCCGAAAGAACCGCTAAGACCATATGCCTTGCGGTTTCTCCCTCCATGAAGGAGCTGGGAATACCGGGAAGACCCAGGCTCTTTGAGGTTATACAGAAGATGAAAGAGGTGAACGCACTGCGGCTGTCGCGGGCTCCGGGAGGAAGATTTGCGGGAAAAAGCTTTGACGGCACGGCTCTGTCGGAGTCTCCGGATTTTGAGGCGGATTTCATAGTGGCGCCGCCGCGGATGGCGGAATACGTAAGACTTAGCACGAAAATATACGACATATATCTCAGGTACATTGCGCCGGAGGACATTCACGTCTACTCCATAGACGAAGTATTCATAGATGCGACCGATTATCTGGCGGCCCGGGGCGTGACAGCCCGCCGGCTTGCAGAAACCATGATACGAGACGTTCTGAAAGAGACGGGAATAACGGCGACAGCAGGAATAGGAACCAATCTGTACCTTGCTAAAATCGCCATGGATATAGTAGCGAAGCATATGGAACCCGATAAAGACGGGGTGCGCATAGCAGAGCTGGACGAAATGACGTACAGAAAAAAACTCTGGGCTCACAGGCCGATTACCGATTTCTGGCGGGTAGGCAGGGGATACGCTAAAAAGCTTGCCTCGGTGGGACTGTATACCATGGGCGACATCGCCCTTTGCTCGGAGGGGAGGAAAAGCGATTTTCACAACGAGGATCTGCTGTACAGGCTGTTCGGAGTCAACGGGGAGCTGCTCATAGACCATGCCTGGGGATACGAACCCTGCACTATGGCGGACATTAAGAAATACAGGCCGTCTGCGGAAAGCGTGGGGTCGGGACAGGTTCTCATGGAGCCATATCTATTTGACAAAGCGCGTACGGTAACGGAGGAGATGGTGGATTCTCTGGCTCTGGACCTGGCGTCGAAAGGACTTGTGACGAATCAGATAGTGCTCACCGTTGGATACGACAGGGAGAACCTTGAGGACCCGGAGAGGAGAAGAAAATATAAGGGGGAAATCGTCAGAGACGGGTACGGCAGACTGATTCCGAAGCACGCTCACGGCACGGTGAATCTGAAGGGTATGACGTCGTCATCCGGTGAAATGCTGAAAGCGGCGACAGAACTCTTTGACAGAATCGTAAACCAAGATCTTACCGTAAGGAGAATAACTGTTGCGGCGTGTCACGTGACCGACAGGACAAAGGCTGAAGAGGCGAAGGGTACGTATCAGCTCAGCTTTTTTGACAGTCCCGGGAAAGGGACGGGCCCGGAGAAGGGGCGCGAGGACGAGCCGGACGATTCCGATGCGGAAAAGGACGGAGAGCTGCAGAAGGCCATGACAGATATAAAGAAGAAATTCGGGAAAAACGCTGTTGTAAGGGGGATTAGCCTTGAAGAGGGAGCTACGGGCATACAGAGAAACAATCAGATAGGAGGACATAAAGCGTGAACGGAAGGGACATAAACCGGGAAATGAAGAAGTACGAAAGTATAATAGGAAGGCCTCATCACAGGTCCGAGACCAGAGCCCCGATGCCTGCGGGAAACAGAGCCGCCCAGTTTGCGCCCTTTGCTGCGCTGACCGGATACGGGGAAGAAATAAGAAAGGCTGCAGAGGAGCATATAAGGAAAACTGAAATGGAATAATTGCTAACGGGAGAGTTTCAGTTTATAATATACCCGTATGAAGAAGATTTTGATAAAACCGGGAGGTGTAAGAAAATGATATACTTCAGAAGCGACTACAGCCTTGGAGCACATCCTAAGGTAATGGAAGCTCTCATGAAAACCAACATGGAGCATTCGGACGGATATGCCCTTGACGAGCACTGCGACCATGCCAGGGAAATGGTGAAAGAGCTTATCGGAGTCGATGACTGCGAGGTTCACATGATGGTAGGAGGAACTCCTTGCAACATAACCACGGTTTCGGCAGCCTTGAGAGCATACGAAGCCGTAGTTGCACCGAGAACCGGACACATATACGTACACGAGACGGGAGCCCTGGAAGCCGGAGGACACAGGGTAATAACCGAAGAGGGAGATAACGGCAAGCTTACGCCGCAGAATATAGACGACGCGTGGCTGGAATACGAGGATGAGCATACGGTAATCCCGAAGATGGCCTACATATCCAACCCTACGGAAAACGGCTCCATCTACTCCAGGGCGGAGCTTAAGGCTTTGAGCGAGAAGTGCAAAGAGAAGAACATGTACCTCTACATGGACGGAGCGCGCCTGGGATGCGCCCTTACCTGCGAGGATAACGATCTTACACTTCACGACATTGCGACTATGACCGACGCCTTCTATATCGGCGGAACGAAGAACGGAGCTCTTTTCGGAGAGGTTCTCGTGATAAGAAATCCTGAGATTAACGACCACTTCCGCTGGATGATAAAGCAGAAGTGCGGCATGCTGGCCAAGGGAAGACTTCTCGGAGTTCAGTTCGAGGCCCTGCTCGAAGGCGGAAAAAACAGCATCTACTTTGAGATGGCAGCTCATGCCAACGCAATGGCTAAGAAGCTGAAGGAAGGAATCGCCGCGAAGGGATACGGTTTTGACGGTGTTTCCCAGACCAATCAGATATTCCCTGTTCTTCCTGCAGAGAAGGTGAAGGAACTGGAAAAGGACTTCTTCTTCTACGAGTGGGTGCCTGAAAAGGACGGGAAGATTGTAATAAGACTGGTTACATCCTGGGGAACCACGGAAGAGGATGTAGATGCGTTCCTGAAGGCGCTTTAAACCTGCTCCGGGGGAAAAGGAGGAAATGAAAGTGATATATTTGGTAGAAGATGACGAAAGTATAAGGGAGCTCGTTCTCTACACCCTGAGGGAAACAGGGTTTGAGGCCGAGGGCTTCGAAAATCCGGCTCTGTTCTGGGAGGCGGCGGCAGGGATAAAGCCTGACCTGATTCTCCTCGATATTATGCTTCCGGGAGAGGACGGAATTACCGTTCTCAGGAAGATAAGGAACATGCCGGATATGGAGGACATCCCGGTTATGATGCTGACGGCCAAAGGAACGGAATACGACAAGGTTATGGGACTGAATTACGGAGCTGACGACTATCTTCCGAAGCCTTTCGGAATGATGGAGCTGGTGGCGCGAGTGAAAGCCCTACTCAGGAGGAGCGGCCGCAGAAACGCCAAAGACGGATATACCATAGGCGATCTCAGCATTTCAACATCGAAGCACGAGGTCACCGTTTCGGGAAGGCCGGTGACACTTACGCTTAAAGAGTTCGAACTTCTGGCTCTCATGATGGAAAATCAGGGAATAGTATTCACCAGGGATCAGCTGCTCACCCGCATATGGGGATACGCTTTTGACGGGGAAAGCAGAACCGTGGATGTTCACATAAGATCCCTCCGTCAGAAGCTGGGAGAATGCGGAAGCCTCATAGAGACGGTAAGGGGCATAGGATACAGAATGGGAACGGAGAAAGCCGGAGGAGCAAGCTGATGAAAAGTCGCATATTCAGAGGAATGGTGATCTCCTCCGTGCTGGTATGGGTTCTCTGTACCGCGGTCATAGCCGGGTACTTCTATTCCGTATATTCCGGTCAGAGCTTTGAAAATATGGAGAAGGACGCCGGGATAATAGGACAGGGAGTTGAAAACTTCGGCGAGGATTATCTGAGAGATCTGAAAACCGGCGAGGATTTGAGAGTCACGTGGGTATCTGATGACGGAGAGGTGCTTTATGATTCCGGAGCCGACGAGACGAAAATGGAAAATCACCTTGACAGGCCTGAAATTGCAGAGGCTATGGAAAAGGGGAGCGGCAGCAGCGAGAGAATGTCAGACACCCTGTCCGAGGTGACCAGATACTACGCCGAAAAACTCGACGACGGTACGGTTATAAGGACAGCCGTAACAGAAAAGTCGGTGGTGGCGCTGACGGCGGAGATTGTAAAGACGGGAATTTATGTGCTCATCGTGGCCGTGCTTATTTCCGTATTTCTTGCAAAGAGCATTTCGAAATCCATAGTGAAGCCTTTGTCGGAGATAGACCTTGAAAATCCGGATGTTGCGTCGGTATACCCGGAGGTGAAGCCGCTGGTCGGAAGAATCAGCGCTCAGAACGAGATACTCCACAGGCAGATTGACGAGCTTAAGACTGATGTGGACAGAAAGACGAGAGAGGCCGACTTCCGAAAGGAGTTCACGGCCAACGTGTCCCACGAACTTAAGACGCCGCTTACTTCCATTTCAGGTTTTGCCGAGATAATGAAAAACGGCATGGTGAAGGAAGACGACGTGCCGAGATTTGCGGGAAGGATATATGATGAAGCCCAGAGGCTTGTAACTCTGGTGGGAGATATAATAAAGCTCTCACAGCTTGACGAAAAGGAAGTGCCGGCCATAAAGGAACGGCTTGACCTGCTCGAAATATGCAAAGAGCAGGCTGACGTGCTTTCGGATGCGGCTGAGAAGAACCACGTGACGGTCAGGGTAGGCGGAAAGCCGGTATATATAAGCGGTGTGCGCCAGATAGTGGGAGAGATGGTATATAATCTGTGCGACAATGCCGTAAAATACAATGTCACAGGCGGCAGCGTAAACGTGGAGACTTTCCAGACGGACGATAACAGGCCGGGATTTAAAGTAAGCGACACGGGAATAGGAATACCCGAGGAGGATGTGGACAGGGTATTCGAAAGGTTTTTCCGCGTCAACAAGAGCCATTCCAAGGAAATAGGAGGGACCGGCCTGGGACTTTCCATAGTAAAACACGCCGCGGCTTTTCACGACGCCGAGATAGAACTTTCCAGCAGACAGGGGCAGGGAACGACGGTGACGGTTATTTTTCCGCGGCCGAGGTAAAAGCGTTGAAAAGTCAGCAGGTTTTATGTATAATAATTAGATGATACGGATTTGAAAGGAGAACAGGGAATGGCAATGGATGTAGGTATTGACCTCGGTACAGCCAATGTACTGGTTTACATAAAGAATAAAGGAATAGTGTTAGACGAGCCTTCCGTAGTGGCCGTAAACAACGACACGGACGAGATTCTCGCCGTAGGCGAAGAAGCCCGTCAGATGCTGGGAAGAACGCCGGCCAACATAGTTGCGGTAAAGCCGCTTAAGGACGGCGTTATCTCCGATTACGATATCACGGAGAGAATGCTTAAGTACTTCATCAGAAAGGCGTGCGGATCCGGAAGATTTTTCAGACCGAGAATAATGGTATGTGTTCCAAGCGGCATTACGGACGTTGAAAAGAGAGCCGTAAGAGAGGCCACGGAGCAGGCGGGAGGAAAGTCGGCTTTCCTCATAGAGGAACCGGTTGCGGCAGCCATAGGAGCGGGTCTTGACATATCCAGGCCTGACGGAATCATGGTTATAGACGTAGGCGGCGGCACCACGGACGTTGCCGTAATAGCCCTGGGCGGAATAGTAACCAGCGAATCCGTCAAGATGGCGGGAGATAAGTTCGACGACGCCATCATTAAATATATGAGAAAAGAGCATCAGCTTTACATAGGTGAAAGAACGGCGGAAGAGCTCAAGCTTGAGATAGGAGCGGCGGCAGTCTTTGACGAGGATCCGACGGCGGAATGCAGAGGAAGAGACCTGATAACGGGACTTCCTAAGGTGATAGAGATAACGTCGTCCGAAATTGCGACAGCTTTAGAGGAGCCGGTACACACCATCTGCGAGACTGTTCATGCCGTGCTGGAGAGAACGCCGCCTGAACTTGCGGCAGATATTACCAATTCCGGAATCACACTGACCGGAGGCGGAGCTCTGCTTAAGGGACTGGATAAGAGAATTCACGAGCGTACGGGTATAGAGGTTCACATTGCGGAGAATCCTGAGGCGTGCGTTGCCATAGGAACGGGCAAGGCTCTCAACGTTATAGAGAATATCGAAAATAACAAGCTGAACAGAAGGGAACCTTATCTTTAAACAGGCGTTTAAACTGCCCCGTCGTTGACCTTATACGGCGAGGCGGTTTTTTATATAAACCGGGAATTCAGGACGGAGAAGAAATGAAATACGAACTTATCGCTACTGCAACCTTCGGCATAGAAGCCGTAGTGAAGAGGGAACTTCAGAACCTGGGGTTTAAGATAGTAAAATCCGAGGACGGAAAAATCACATACACCGGAGATGAGAGGGCCATAGTCAGGAGCAACCTCTGGCTCAGGTCCGCAGACAGGGTTCTCCTTAAGATGGGCGAATTCAGAGCCGTTACATTTGAAGAGCTGTTTCAGCAGATAAAGGGCATAAGGTGGGAGAACCTGATTCCTGCCGACGGGAAATTCACCGTAACGGGTACGTCGGTTAAATCGGTTCTGCACAGCGTGCCCGCATGTCAGAGCATAGGAAAGAAGGCAATAGTCGAAAGGCTTAAGGAATATTACGGCCTCGAAACCTTTCCGGAAACCGGAGCCGAATATACGGTAAAGATAACGATTTTAAAGGATAACGTCACCGTGACGGTGGACACCAGCGGAGCCGGACTTCACAAGAGAGGCTACAGGGTGATGGATGTTGCCGCTCCTATAAAGGAGACACTGGCTGCGGCAATGGTACAGCTCTCCTTCTGGAAACCGGGAAGGTATCTTATGGATCCGTGCTGCGGCTCGGGAACCATCCCTATAGAGGCGGCCATGATAGGAAGGAACATCGCGCCGGGACTGGGAAGGAAGTTCGCCTGTGAAGGCTGGGACATAATCCCTCAGTCCGTCTGGAAGGAAGAGAGAAAGGCAGCCTTTGACGCCATAGATTACGACGCCGACGTGAGAATCTTCGCCTCAGACGTGGAGCCGAAAGCTGTAGAAGCCGCAAGGGAGAATGCGGCCGAGGCCGGCGTCGATGACTGCATAGTATTCAAGCGGATGAATATGTCTCACATCGAGGCAAGGGAACCTTCGGGAATAATAATCACCAATCCGCCTTACGGAGAGAGAATAGGCGGCGACGGTCAGAAGGACAGGATATACGCCGTGTACAGAAAATTCTTCAGAGAAAATCCCGACTGGTCCCTGTTCATGATAACAACGGACAGAGATGTGGAGGAGAAGATTTTCGGCAGAGAGGCCGACAGGCGCCGAAAGCTCTACAACGGAAGACTTGAAGTGTGCTACTATCAGTTTCATGGTAAGAAACCTTCAGGAAACAACGGATAATGGAGGCAGATATGCGGATATCTGTAGACAAAGATATAAAGACGCCGGTATACTGGCAGATTTATGAAAAAATAAAGGAAAAAATAATACGGGGCGAGCTGACTGACGGTGCAGTGCTTCCTTCTGAGCGGGAGATGGGGAGAATTCTCGGAGTTCACAGGAATACCGTAGTTAAAGCGTACGGAATACTGAAGGATGAACAGCTCGTCGATTCGCGGCCCGGTGTCGGATATACGGTAACATTTCCCGGGGAGAAGGAAGAAGAACCCAGAGGCGTAAAAGGCGGATCGGTAAACTGGAGTTATCTCATAAAAGACGACTATCTGGATATGGAAAAGAGCTTTGACAATATTTTTCTCCGATTTGCCAGAGAAACGAACATATCCTTCTCGACGGGCATGCCGCCGCAGGTTTACAGCGAGAATGAGATTGCGGACGACATAGCGGCAATCCTCAATGAAGAGGAGCGGAAACCGTTTTTCCTTTCGCCTTATCAGGGAGATATGACTCTGAGGCGGAAAATAGTCGCATATCTGAGGACAAAGGGTATTAAATCGGATACGGACGAGGTACAGGTTCTGTCTGAAACGAATCAGGCTCTGGACTTTCTGGCTGCGGCACTGCTGAGAACGGGAGACAGGGTAATAATAGAGGAACCGGTCTCTCCGGACGTATACAGAGTACTCAGCCTTGCGGGATGTACAGCGATAACGGTTCCCGTCGATAATGACGGAATGATAACTGACGGGCTGGAGACCCTCATACGTCTTCATCGGCCGAAATTCATATACGTAAACTCAAGCTTTCACGATCCGACAGGAAATATTTTGTCCCTGGAGCGGAGGAAAAAGCTGATAGAAATATCGGATAGATACAGACTGCCCATAGTGGAGGAGGATGCGGCGTCGGAGCTTGCTTATGGAAGCAGAGGACTGCCGACTCTGAAGTCTATGGACAAAAACAGCAACGTCATATACATATATTCATTTTCTCTTACGTTCATACCGGGAATGTCCATGGCGTTCGTGGCGGCTCCGGAGACTCTTATCCGAAGCCTCAGCTATATGGTTTCCATCCGGCTTATGACCCTTGACTGGCTTACTCAGAAGCTGCTTGCAAAGTACCTTACGGACGGAACATATGAAAAGAAACTGAAAGAAATCGTGAAACTTAACCGGGAGAAAAGAGATATAATGTGCGCCTGCCTGGACACGTTAAGGGGTATAGGACTGACATATAAAAAACCGGAAGGCGGTGTGTATGTCTGGTGCCGGCTGCCTGAAGGAATGAGAGGAAGAGACGTTATGACGGAAGCGCTTCGCCACGGAATATCGCTTATTCCCGGAGACGTGTTCTACCCGGAACATCACGGCGGAAAGGACTGCATACGTCTTAAC
>DXHZ01000025.1 GCA_019113145.1 Candidatus Avanaerovorax faecigallinarum | reverse complement strand
ATGTAATGGTGAACGTACTCATCATTGCGATTGCCATCGGATCAAGGGAATTAGGCTCGGCACTTACAGCAAAGTTCAGATCAGTTCTTCCTTCGCTGCTTCCGCCGTCATTTCCGCCTCCGCCGCACGATGTGAACGACATTGCAGTCATGGCGAGAATCAGTCCCAGAGCCACGATACGCATTTTTTTACTTTTCATTTTCTGTTCCTCCATTTTGGCCTGTCCGGTGTGACGAACCGAACCTCTGCTCATTTTGAAACTAAGTTTCAAAATATTTGTTTCATTATATTCCCGCGCTTCTGATTCGTCAAGCACTAACCGGCTCAAAACTTGTCAGATTTGACATTTTGTATTATCGTTGTTAAAATAGTATACCCGCTGAATTCCGGTACAATCCCGAATTCGGCCCATGAACTGTTATTCTGTACAGGAGATATTTAAATTGAGTGATACCGGCTTATCTAAAGAATCTTGCAGACAGCCCAATACGATGAACGCCATCGAAAAGACTGTAAGCGTCATCGATTATCTTTCGGCAAAAGAAGCGGCGTTTGCCGAAATTCAAAGGGACCTGGGTGTTCCCAAGGCTACGCTGCACCGCATTCTCCAGGCTCTGGAGGCGCATGAATTTATTGAGAAAGACAGAGTGACCGACACGTACAGACTGGGGCTCAAGTTTATCTACTACGGCGAATCCGTAAAGGGAAAAACGGACCTGCCCTACGTCGTAAACGACTATCTCAGGGGGCTTTCCAGAGAGATAGGAGAAACGTGCTGTCTCAGTGTTCTTTACCAGAACACCGTGCTCAATCTTTCATCATTTGAGGGAGATGAATCCGCCCTCACGTCCCGGCTTCTGCCGCTTTCACCGTTAAACTGCTCCGCCAGCGGGAAAATATACCTTACTCATTTTTCCGATGACGCACTGAGAGAGTATTTTTCCGGGAGCGGGCCTGTGAAAAAAACATCCAACTCTATTTGCACCTATGAAGAGTTCCTTGAAGAAAAGAAGAACATCATAGAGAGCGGAGTTTCCCGGGATAATGAGGAGTATGAATACGGGCTCTACTGTATGAGCGTCCCTCTTCACAATCATCTGGGGCCTATGGACGCAACCCTTGGTGTTACCGGACCGAAAGCCCGCATTTTTATGAAGGGTGTAGACGACATCGAGGCCAGACTTAAGGGCATAGCTGCAGTTATAAGCGAAAAGCTCATAAAGATAAAATACATCCCTGAATACTGATTAAATTAAATAAGCGCAGGAGGTTTATTCCTGCGCTTTGTCTATTTTCTTTCTTCCTTTAGGCAGACACCCGCACGATTTCGTGCTGCCTCTTCTCAAATCGGTTCCGGCAACAGAAACAATGTTCCCGCAGTCGCACCTGCATATCCACTTCACCCGTCTTCGCGGGTCCCTCTGCGGATCCTCTTCGAGAACGGTAGAATTTTGTTAAACCAAATCGCGATTTTGCTCAGAAAAAGTCTAACCGCTGTCTTTAACGTAAATGACTGTCTTCAGAAGGTTGAAGTCAACGTATGAATTCCGGGAAGTTATGGCCCCGATTTGTGCTGTATTGGGGTGCCAATTAAATCAGTAGAAAAACAGCCTTCCAATCCGGAAGGCTGTTCCTCTGAAAAGCTCTGCCTATGATTTTTGGTGGAGATGAGGAGAATCGAACTCCTGTCCGAAAGCATTTCCACGGGATTTTCTCCGAGCGCAGCTGATGTTTTATCGTTCGCGCGGGGCACCGCCCATCAGCAGGCTTTGTCCCTTGCTATCCCGTAGTTCCCCTGCGGTACCGGGAACTCCCGCAGAGTTTTCCTGCATGGTCGTTGCCAGATCTCAGGTCTGCAGGTGAACCTGAGCTGACACGCGGGCTGCGTTAATTAAGCAGCAAATGCGAGTTTATTGTTGTTTTTAGCGTTTATATTTAAACGTGCCATTTTTAACGTAGACCTGGCAGCTACGGCTCGCTTATCCGGCTTCTACACCCCCGTCGAAACCTTTACATCCCCATAATGTGCCGGGCGTCAGACCCGGCCGTCTGTTATATTAATTATATCGCATATGCACGCTTTGTCAAATGCACAGAGTGCGTTCCGGGCTGAATTTCTATTCGCATATGACGATTTCCGGAGATTCAGCCGACACTATAAACTTCTCGCATTTTCCACCGAGTTTTGACTCTATGAGCGCGGCCAGCTCGTCGAGAGCCGCCTGTATTACGTCGATATCGTCGTCACTGTCGCTTTCTATGCACATGAATGTATTCTTCGTGTCGTCGGTTATCATGGTTCTCACCGCTTCTCTCCAGTTGAAGCAGCGGCATATTGCACCGGCATCGTCCTTATATACGACTTCACCCGGGTAAGGGGGCTCGCTTTTCTCACTTCCCAGAGTAACAAAGTCTTCACTCCCGTCCGCAACGGCAAGCCTTACATCACCGATGAATTTATCGATGTCCTCGCCGCCTACGGGCACGCCGTATTTCATGGAGATACCGTTATATATGTCAACCAGCGGATTTATATTCCCTATCTGTCCGCCTTTGGATATGCGTTTCAGGAGCGCCTCTACGGAGCATCTTGCACCTTTCTTTGTTTTGAATTTATAAAAGGCGCCGCGCCATTTCTTTATTGTGGGATTTTCTATGAACTCGGGATTTTCAACGTGTTTCAGCCCCAGCTTCTCCGACTCGCGCAGATACGGGCCGTACTCGTTCAGGTATTTCTCCTCATCCTCCACGCGATTATCAATCCCGCGGCAGATGAGAACTCCTACCCTTGCAGACGGAAATATCTCCAGAAAATCCTTTTCAAGCCTGAACTTCATCACCAGCGCCTCCTAATATCTCTGCTTCATCGCCCTGTCCATTTTCCGGGCGGCATCCTTCTTTGCAATGGTTTCTCTCTTGTCGTAGTTTTTCTTTCCGCGGGCAAGGGCAAGTTTCACTTTCGCCCTGCCGTCCTCGTTGATATACATGGTAAGCGGCACCAGCGTAAGACCGTCCCTTGTAATGGCTCCGAGAAGTTTCATTATCTCCCTCTTATGAAGCAGCAGCTTCCTCGGCCTTACGGAATCGACATTGAATCGGTTTCCCTGCTCGTACGGGCTTATATTCATCCCGTAAATAAAAAGCTCGCCCCGGTTGTCGATTTTGGCGTAGCTTTCCTTTATGCTCACTTTGCCGGCTCTCACGGATTTTATCTCTGTCCCCGTAAGCACAATGCCGGCTTCATATGTTTCCTCTATAAAATAGTCGTGGCGCGCTTTTTTATTATTCGCCACCAGCTTTCTTTCTCTCTTTGCCATAAACTAATCCTCAATTTATACGAACCGCGACAAAGTCGTACTACCTGTCATCATATGGGTTGTAAATTGAACCGAAATCGCTGAACGGCAGCAGCCTCAGCACGGCCTTTCCGACTATGGCGTCCTCCGGAATGCATCCCACGTCCCCCGAACGGCTGTCTTTGCTGTTAAGTCTGTTATCGCCCAGACAGAATATATAACCCTCGGGAACTTCCAGATTGTGTATGCTGCCGTTGGTAACGCCGTCATTGGTATACGAGGCGTCCTGAAGTTCTCCGTTCACGTATACTTCGCCGTTTTCAATGGTTATAACATCTCCGGGAAGTCCTATCACCCTTTTAATTATCAGCTTGTCGTTGCCTTTATCGTCCAGAAGCGCCGTGTGAACCACTACGACGTCGCCGTATTCCGGTTCACCTCTGAAGAGTCCATAGGACTGCTTGCTCACGATAAGGTAGTCGCCGTCGTGGAGATTCGGCTCCATAGATCTGCCGTCTACGAACGTTGGAGATATAAACTGCAGCACAATAATCGCCACGATTATGGCGATTACAATGTCTCTTACCCATTCAAACACCGCCCTTCCATTGGACTTTTTTCTTTTTGCAGCTTTCTCTTCAGCTATTCGCTGTGTTCTCCGTCCCGGTTCGCTCAACTGTTTTCTACCTCACAATATTCCTGTCCGAATCTATTCAATCTATTCATAGGGGTTATCTGTAAAACCGGCTCTGTCAAGAGGCCATATCCTGAAAACAGCCTTGCCGATTACGTCATCCAGTTCTATAAATCCAACCGACGGATATCTGCTGTCCATACTTATGCCGCGGTTGTCTCCAAGACAGAACAACGTATTCTCCGGTACCACCAGGTCTTCTATGGCTCCCTTCGTATAGCCGTCAAGAGTATAGCTGTCGTCGAGAAGTGTTCCGTTGACATACACGTCTCCTTCATCTATCGCTATGACGTCCCCGGCAACTCCTATGACTCTTTTGATTATAAGCTTGTCCCTGCCTTCATCGTTCTTAAGGCTCGATTCCGCAACTATTACGTCCCCCGTTTCGGGTTCGCCTCCGAACAGCCCGTAGGACTGTCTGCTCACGATGATGTAGTCGCCGTCCGAAAATCCCGGTTCCATAGAGTCCCCCTCCACGAACATGGGCTTCACGAACTGAATAATCACCAGCGCTGCAGCAAGGGCAGCTATCACGTCTATCAGTATATCTCTAACCTTCATATGCCCGTCGCATCCCGTCCGAATATGCTCTCGGCTATCCTTTTGAAATCTTCCGGCAGCCCGGCTTTTATCTCAAGGCCATCGAGATATTCAAGCACTCCTCCCGGATTTCCGAATTTAATTCTGTATGCGTGAAGCAGCTGAGCGCCCAGCCCCCATCTGCTTTTCGCCTTCCGGTTCATCAGACTGTCTCCGTACTTGGGATCGCCGATAAGCGGATACCCTGCTTCCGCAAGCTGAACTCTTATCTGATGCGTCCTGCCGGTGAGTATTTCTATCTCCGCAAGGGTAAAACCGTTCCCCGTAATAATCGGCCTTGCAACGGTCTCCATCGTCTTACCGCTGCCGTCTTCCGTCAGCGATACGATATTCCTGTCGCCGTCCTTCACCATGCGGTCCTTAAGCACGAGTCCCTTTTCCATTTCACCCGACGTAATGGTAAGATAATACTTGCCGACGGCCTTCCTTTCTCTTATAGCCCTGTTAAGCTGCTGAAGAGCCGGCGCGTTCTTCCCGAACAGCACGAGTCCTGTCGTATTCCTGTCCAGCCTGTTTACCGGCGCAGGTGTAAACGTCTTTTCCAGTCTGGGGTTATAACTTCCTTCTTCTATCAGATAGTCAATCACCTGATTAGCCAGGTGGTTCTTCTTTTCCGTTCTGTCTCCGTGGGTGAGCAGCCCGAAAGGTTTTTCCACGGCGATGATATTATCGTCTTCGTAAGCCGTCTTAAACTGGCGCTTCACCTTCCTGTGCTCCGGCTTTCTGACAAAGTCTGCAAGCTTATCGTCGCTGATGTAAACAGTCACCATGTCGCCTTCTTTAAGAACAGAGTCCCCGGTGCTTCTCCTGCCGTTGACTTTAACGTCTTTCCTTATGGCTCTGTATATATATGACAGCGGTGCTTCAGCCAGATATTTTTTCAGGAAGCGGTCCAGTCTCTGACCTGCTTCATTTCGTCCGATTTCAATATTCACCATAAAAATCATTATACAACAGCGGGTATGATAAATCAAAAATAATTTGTTTACACGTGTGAAATATGTTAAATTATATGTGTAAGCAAAATATGCTGAAGAGGGAAAAGGAGAGTGATTTTTTTGAAATTCCTGAAGGATTTTTTTTATGATAAAAACGACGTTCTCGTCGCCCTTATAATTCTGGTTCTTGCCGGAGGACTGATTCTCTGGCGCATCGACGTTATAATGGAGTATCCGTCTACTCTGGTGGCTGAAATTGACGTTTCCAAAACCACCGAGGAAACCGCAGAAAACGCCGATGAAGACACCTCTTCCAAGTCTCCTGACGAGGGCAGCGGCAGCGCGGGCGAGACTTCTTCCGGCGTTATGACCGACGGAATACTTAACCAGTCCGTAACCGTCACAATTCCGAGCGGAAGCGCCACGGGAGCCGTGGATGCGCTCATAGCAGCAGGGCTCTTTGAATCATACGACGATTTTGTAACGACGTGCCGATCCTCCGGATGCACTCCGGAAAACATAAAAGCCACGACCTACACCTTCGATGCGGGTATGACTAAAGCAGACATAGCCGCCAAAGTTACGGCGTAGAGTTGAAGATTTTAATACAGGAGGTTAATCATGGCATTAGTATCAACTAAAGAAATGTTCGCCAAAGCCCTTAACGAGGACTACGCCATCGGAGCGTTCAACGTGAACAACATGGAAATAATTCAGGGTATCGTAGACGCCGCTCAGACGGAAAACGCCCCTCTCATTCTTCAGGTATCCGCAGGTGCGAGAAAGTATGCAAAGCCTGCCTACCTGACAAAGCTTGTGGAAGCGGCTATCATAGATACCGGAGTTGACGTGGCCCTTCACCTTGACCACGGCGAAGACTTTGATATATGCAAAAAATGCGTCGACGACGGCTTCACCTCTGTAATGATTGACGGCTCCAAGCATCCTTTCGAAGAAAACATCGCTCTGACAAAGGAAGTTGTCGATTACGCTCACGCTCACGGAGTTGTGGTTGAAGCAGAGCTGGGAAAGCTTGCCGGCGTAGAGGACAACATCAAAGTCGACGCCAGATCGGCAACATTCACAGACCCTGACGAAGCTGCTGAGTTCGTGGAAAGAACGGGAGTCGATTCCCTGGCCATCGCCATCGGCACCAGCCACGGCGCATATAAATTCAAAGGCGAACCGTACCTGGATTTCGAAAGGCTGAAGAAAATTCACGCGCTCATTCCGGACACTCCGCTGGTTCTTCACGGCGCTTCTTCCGTTCTCAAAGAGTTCGTGGACAGGTGCAACGAGTACGGCGGACAGATTCCGGGCGCTCAGGGCGTTCCTGAGGACATGATTCGCGAAGCCGCAAAATACGGAATCTGCAAAGTCAACATCGACACCGACCTGAGACTCGCTATGACCGCTGAAATCAGACGTGTTTTCGCAGAAAACCCTGCTGAATTCGACCCGAGAAAGTACCTGGGTCCCGGCAGAGACGCCATCACCAGAATGGTACAGCATAAAATCAGAAACGTGCTGAACTGCTCCGGAAAGAAATAACCCCTCAACATTGATAAATCATACCGCAGGCTGCCGCCGAAACGGCAGCCTGTTTTTTGTATCAAGAAAACCCCGTGTTAGACACGGGGTTCGTTGAAGCTACGCGTTTGAACATTAACTTTCCAACTGTTAAACTAAAATTGCGGTCTGGCAACTGCAACAAAGTTTAACAGGAGGAAAAT
>DXHZ01000024.1 GCA_019113145.1 Candidatus Avanaerovorax faecigallinarum | reverse complement strand
AAAGCGCCGAGGGACTCCATAGCGTTCAAATGGGCGGATCAGACTGCGGAGACGGTTTTAAGGGAATTAGAGTGGAGCGCGTCGAGGACGGGCCTCATAAATCCGGTGCAATCTTTGATCCCGTGGAGCTTGAAGGAACCACGGTTACCAGAGCCTCCGTTCACAACGTGAGTATAATGGAGGACCTTGCCCTGGGAGTGGGCGACACCATAACTGTGTACAAGGCCAATATGATAATCCCTCAGATCGCGGAAAACCTTACGAAAAGCGGAAGCGCCGCGCCTCCGGAAAGCTGTCCTGTATGCGGAGAGAAGACGAGGATAAAGGACGAAAACGGCGTAAGGACTCTGTGGTGCGAAAACCCTGAGTGCCTTGCCAGGCAGATAAAGAGCTTTACACTCTTTGTCTCAAGGGACGCCATGAACATAGAGGGACTTTCGGAGGCCACCATAGAAAAGCTCATAGCGAAGGGCCTCGTAAAGGAGCAGGCAGACATCTTAAGGATAGAGGAACACCGGGACGCCATAGTGGAAATGGAAGGCTTCGGGGAGAAGTCGTTTGCAAACCTTGTCGCTTCCGTGGAAAAGGCAAAGAGCACGACGCCGGAAAGGCTGCTTTACGCCCTGGGCATTCCGGGCATAGGCGTCGCCAACGCAAAGACCATAGCCTCCGCCTGCGGAAGAAAGTGGAGAAAAATGACGACCCTCACAAAGGAAGAACTGCTTGAAATCGACGGCATAGGAGACGTTCTCGCCGACGGATACGTGAAGTTCTTCGCGAACCCGGAAAAAGCGGCAGGAGTAAGGGATATAGAGGCTCTCGTAACCCTCGACGAAACTGAGGAGGAAAAGGACGACTTCTTTGACGGACTGACCTTTGTCATAACCGGGTCTCTTGAATTCTATGAAAACAGAGACGCACTTAAGGCGGAAATAGAAAAAGCGGGAGGAAAGGTTTCGGGCTCAGTAAGCTCCAAAACCAGCTATCTGGTTAACAACGACATAACATCCACGTCGGGAAAAAATAAAAAAGCGAGAGAGCTGGGTATCCCCGTCATAGACGAAAAAACGGTAAAAAGCTGGATTGAAAATAAATCTGTAACCGCGTAAGCAAGTCGCTGCAAGGGCTCCGTGAAATGCCATCCCCACTGGATAATAAAGGAAGAAGAATTTCGTTGCAAACCACTATATGTAGTGATATAATTGACGAGTGTTTAATAGATAATGTATTCGGGAGGAATAAAATGGCAATCAGCGAAATCGGAAAAAACGCCCTGACGGTGCTGGAAAAGAGGTACCTGGCCAAGGATGAAGAGGGCAACGTAGTAGAGACTGTAGAGGAGATGTTCAGACGTGTTGCGGATACAATCGCAGCTGTCGACGCCAAATACGACAATACTGCAAATACCAGTGAAGTAAGCGACGAGTTTTTTGAACTCATGACGAGTCTGAGGTTTCTTCCTAACTCGCCGACTCTCATGAACGCGGGAAGAACCCTGGGACAGCTTTCCGCATGCTTTGTTCTTCCGGTAGAGGACAGCATGGAGGGGATTTTTGATTCGGTAAAGAACGCCGCCCTCATCCATAAATCCGGAGGCGGTACGGGATTTTCGTTTTCCAGGCTGCGCCAGAGCGGTTCTGCGGTAAGATCCACAGGCGGCGTTGCAAGCGGCCCGGTAAGCTTCATGAAGGTATTCAATTCGGCCACTGAAGCCGTGAAGCAGGGGGGAACCAGAAGAGGCGCCAACATGGGCGTGCTGAGAGTCGACCACCCCGATATTATAGAATTCATAAACTGCAAGGCTGATAATAAGGAAATAACTAACTTCAACATAAGCGTAGGCCTCACCGAGGCGTTCATGGAAGCCGTTGAGAACGAAAGTGACTACGACCTCATCGACCCTAAGACGAAGCAGGTCGTGGGTCACGAAAGCGCAGTTAAGGTCTTTGACATGATAGTGGACCATGCGTGGAAGAACGGCGAGCCGGGAATCATATTCCTCGACAGACTGAACAGAGACAACGTGACTCCGACGGTGGGAGAGATAGAGAGCACCAACCCTTGCGGAGAGCAGCCTCTCCTTCCTTACGAGAGCTGCAACCTGGGCTCCATAAATCTGGTGAAGATGCTGAGAAAGACCCTTACCGGATACGAGTTCGACTTCGGTCTCCTGGAGGAAACCGTAAAGCAGGCCGTTCACTTCCTGGACAACGTAATCGACGCCAACAACTATCCGCTGGAGAAGATTGCGGAGACCACCAGAGCTTCCAGAAAGATAGGCCTGGGCGTAATGGGCTGGGCGGACGCTCTCCTTCTCATGGGAATCCCTTACGATTCCGAGGAGGCAGTAGACCTTGCCGACAAGGTTATGGGATTCATAAACAACACCGGTCATGCGGCAAGCGCTACCCTGGCTGTAAAGCGCGGACCGTTCCCGCTCTTTGAGGTGAGCACCCTTAAGGACGGCGAGCCTGTGAGAAACGCAACCATCACCACCATTGCTCCTACGGGAACCCTGTCCATCATAGCGGGCTGTTCCTCTGGAGTAGAGCCGGTGTTCGCATACGCCTTTATAAGAAACATCATGGATAATACCGAGATGACGGAGGCAAACCCTGTTCTTGCCGAAAAGCTTAAGGAACTGGGACTTTACAACGAAGAGCTTCTTAAGAAGATAGTAAGCGAGGGAACCGTGGCCCACTGCGAGGAGATTCCTCCTGCAGTGAGAAGAGTGTTCGTATGCGCTCATGACATAAAGCCTGAGGCTCACGTGAACATGCAGGCCGCATTCCAGCGTCACACCGACAACGCCGTTTCCAAGACCGTAAACTTCCCTAAGGAAGCTACGAAGAACGACGTAAGGGAAGTATATATCAGAGCGTATAAGGACGGCTGCAAGGGTGTAACCATATACAGAGACGGAAGCCGTGAGGAGCAGGTTCTCAACATCGGAGCCGTAAACAGAGAAGGCGGAGCAGCGCCTGCGGCTGCGGGAGCGGTTCCGGGATACGGTCATATCGAGCCGAGACCTCGTCCTGCGGTTACCAAGGGCTTTACCGAGAAGATGAAGATCGGATGCGGCAGCCTCTACGTAACCACCAACTACGACGAAAACGGCATCTGCGAGGTATTCACCAGCACGGGAAAGGCGGGCGGCTGCCCGAGCCAGAGCGAAGCCACCGCGAGACTGGTTTCTGTGGCCTTAAGAAGCGGAATCTCCGTAAACGAGGTTTACGATCAGCTTAAGGGAATCAGATGCCCGTCCACCATAAGACAGCAGGGTATGAGCTGCACCTCCTGCCCTGACGCTATCGCCAAGGTTATCATGAAGGTTTCCAAGACCATCGAGGAGGCAAAGGAAAAGGGACAGGAAATGTCTCCGGCGCCTGAGGCCTTCAAGGTTAAGAACGAGAAGATAGCGCCGGCGGAAGTGCCTGCAACAGCCGGAGAAATTCACGTCTGCCCCGAGTGCGGAAGCGTAGTAGAGCATGAAGGCGGATGCGTGATCTGCAGAAACTGCGGATTCTCCAAGTGCGGCTGATACCGTTGCGGTAAATATTGAATCTGTGTAAAGGCCTCTCGTATGCAGAGGCCTTTCTGTAAAAGAGGTGAAATTTTTATGAACCCTGACCTTAAAAAGATTTTAGACGAGAGCAGCTCCGTGGTTTTCTTCGGAGGCGCAGGAGTGTCAACGGAAAGCGGAATTCCCGATTTCAGGTCGGAATCCGGACTTTACCACGCTCAGCAGGTCTACGGCTATGCGCCGGAAACCATGCTGTCATCGGACTTCTACTACAGACATCCGGAGCTTTTCTTCCGCTACTATAAAGAGAATCTCATTCACACCGAAGCGGAGCCTAATGCGGCGCACAGAGCTCTTGCGCGGCTTGAAAAGGAAGGAAAGCTTACGGCGGTGGTGACACAGAACATAGACGGACTGCACCAGAAAGCCGGCAGCGAAAAGGTGTACGAGCTTCACGGCAGCGTTCTTAGAAACTACTGCGAAAAGTGCGGAAAGTTTTACGACCTGGACTACGTCATGGCTGAAAAGAACTGCGACCACAGGGTTCCCTACTGCAGCTGCGGCGGCAGAATCAAGCCTGACGTAGTGCTTTACGGCGAAATGCTTAACGAGGACGTTATTTCCGGCGCGGTAAACGCCATATCAAAGGCCGATACACTCATAATCGGAGGAACCAGCCTGGCCGTATACCCTGCCGCAGGTCTCATAAATTACTTCGGAGGCAGGTACCTGGTGCTCATAAACAAGACGAAGACACCTTACGACGACAGGGCGGATCTGGTGATATACGATTCTATAGGAAAGGTAATGGGAGACTGATGAATTTTTTACTTGTAAATGACGACGGAATAAACTCTCCCGGGCTTCACGCTCTGGCAAAGGCTGCATCGGAAAAGGGGCGCGTCTTTGTCTGCGCTCCCGACAGGCAGCAGAGCGCAAAGAGCCACGCCATAACCTTGGGAAAGGAAGTTGCGGTGAAGGAGGAGCGCGTTCCCTTTGCCGACAAAGCCTGGAGCGCCGGAGGAACTCCGGCGGACTGCACCAGACTGGGATTTCAGCTGTGCAGGGAGGAAGGCGTTGAAATAGACATGGTGCTTTCCGGAATCAACATGGGCGCAAACCTGGGAAAGGACACCATATATTCGGGAACCGTAGGCGCCGCAATGGAGGCCGCCATGACGGGAATCCACGCAATGGCAGTTTCTGTGGACAGCCACGAGGCGTCGCACTTTGGCGGAGCCTGCGCCATAGCCATGAGCGCAGTGGACAGAGTGATGAATGAGCTTCCCGCAGCCATAGTTCTTTCCATAAACACCCCGGACATTCCCGAAAGAGAGCTTAAGGGTGTGAGAGTTACGGGCCTGGGACCGAGATTTTACGAGGACAGGTTTGTAAAGACGGCGGACGGGTATTATAAAGTGGAAGGCGAGGCTATAGATCCTTCGGCCTATGACCCGCTGACGGTAGACGTTGGAGCGGTGAACGACGGATATGCGGCAGTAACGCCGCTGAGCTTTGACCTTACGGCAGCAGCAGGCTTTGACATGATAAAGGATTGGAGTTTTAGAATATGAATATTTTCAGTCGAAACTTCGACGTAGTGACTGAAGAAGACGAGAAGATTATGGAGGAGTATTTCCACGGCTTTGACTACAGAGGAGCCGGATATACTTTTCTTGCAAACTACATATGGAGAACCACCCAGTGTCTGTGCTGGGAGGTCATAGACGGGTACCTGTGCATCGCAGGCGCCGACTGTATAGTGGGAGAGCCCAGCGCCATAGTTTCCATGCCCCTCACAAAGGACGGAACCTATGATCCGGAGAAGCTGAGATCTGCGGTTCTCGAGATGAAGAGGCGCTTCGATGAGAGGAAGATACCGTTCAGGATGATTCTCGTTCCGGGACATATGCGAAAATTCCTGGAGGAGGCATTTCCGGGGCAGGTTGAATTTACACATAACAGAAATGCCGACGAGTACGTTTATCTCAAGGAAAAGCTTATAACCTTGAGCGGCAGGGCTTTACACAAGAAGAAAAATCATTTAAACTATTTTTTGAAGACCTATTCCTATGAGGCGAGACCTCTTAAGGGTTCGGACCTCGACGACGTGATGGCTCTTACCGCAGAGATTCAGGCAGCGAGAGACTACGGAGAGGACGAGGGCGAGAGTCTCAGAATGGAGGCCGCCGCCATAGAGGAAGCGATGGCCTTTGTGGAGAAAGATGATATCTATTCCGTGGGAATATACATAGACGGAAAGCTGAAGGCGTTTTCCATAGGGGAAAGGCTCTGGAAGGACACGGCGGTTGCTCACTTTGAGAAAGCCTCCGACGACTACAGAGGACTTTACCAGCTGGTAGCCAGGGAATTCTGCCTCGGTCTGCCCGAGGAGATAGTATATGTCAACCGCGAGGAGGACATGGGCCTTGAGAATCTCAGACAGGCTAAGGAGGCCCTGAGGCCGGACCACATGGAAGAAAAATATTCATGTTGCTTTTTTGTTTAGTATATAGTAGAATAGACGTAACAAGACTGTGAAAAAATTATCAAAGTCGGTCTTGCGGGCGGACGCGAACGGGAGGGAGCGCCGTAAGCCCCGGGGAATTGAATTCTCATCGCTTAGTTAGTGTGCCGCGGTGCGGCGTATTTAAGGAGGTACATCAATGAGAGAAGTAGTAATCGTAGGAGCAGCCAGAACACCAATCGGCAGTTTTGGCGGAAGCCTGAAAAACGTTCCGACCAGAACCCTGGGCGCCGTATCCATAAAGGCGGCTATCGAAAGAGCAGGAATAAAGCCTGAGATGATCGACGAGGTTATCATGGGCTGCGTTCTTCAGGGCGGACTGGGACAGAACGTTTCCAGACAGATGTCTCTGGACGCAGGTATTCCGAAGGAAGTTCCTACCATGACTATCAACAAGGTTTGCGGTTCCGGACTGAGAGCTGTTGAGCTTGCAGCTCAGATCATCAAGGCCGGCGACGCTGACATCATTGTAGCAGGCGGAGCAGAGAACATGTCCGCTGCAGGATACATTATGCCGTCCGCAAGATGGGGAGCCAGAATGAACAACGTTCCTATGGTTGACACCATGGTTAACGACGGTCTCTGGGAGGCATTCAACAACTATCACATGGGAATCACCGCTGAGAACATCGCTGAGCAGTGGGGTCTTACCAGAGAAGAGCTTGACGAGTTTGCTCTCGCATCTCAGCAGAAGGCAGAAGCCGCTGTTAAGGCAGGCAAGTTCAAGGACGAAATCGTTCCTGTAGAGATTCCTCAGAGAAAGGGCGATCCAATCGTATTTGATACAGACGAATATCCTAAGTTCGGCGCAAGCATGGAAAAGATGGCTAAGCTGAAGCCTGCGTTCAAGAAGGACGGAGTTGTTACTGCAGCCAACGCTTCCGGAATCAACGATGCCGGAGCTGCTCTCGTAGTAATGAGCAAGGAAAAGGCTGACGAGCTTGGAATCAAGCCGCTCTGCACCATCAAGAGCTACGCTTCCGCAGGTGTAGACCCTACCATCATGGGTATCGGACCTGTTCCATCCTCCAGGAAGGCTCTGGAAAAGGCAGGCCTGACCATCGGCGACATGGATCTCATCGAGGCTAACGAAGCATTCGCAGCTCAGTCCGTAGCAGTAGGCAAGGAGCTGGGATTTGACACTTCCAAGCTGAACGTTAACGGCGGAGCAATCGCTCTCGGACATCCTATCGGAGCTTCCGGAGCAAGAATCCTCATTTCCCTCATATACGAGATGATGAAGAGACCTGAGACCAAGTACGGTCTTGCAACTCTCTGCATCGGCGGAGGAATGGGAACCGCAATGGTTATCGAAAGATAGTCACGGCTTTAAAATCAAAGACTGACGAATCGGGGCTCCCGGAACATCGCGTTCCGGGGGTCTTTTCTGTAATGGTGTGCATGTGCCTCAGGTTATGAGCCGGTCATATTGCCAGCCACCGGGAACCGGGACGTAATAAAAAAACTCCCTCAGAAAATGTGATAAAATGCGAAAAACTCGCTATGATTTTGTGATATAAAAGCATAAACTCCCTCAAAAAATGTGACAGAATGCGAAAAACTCGCTATGATTTTGTGATATAAGGGTCGGAAAACTTGATTTTATAAAGGGAAGCGGGTATAATGATTTTGGGAGGAAAGAAGAGATGTATTTAAGACGGAAAGTGGACGATTTTCTGGCTGCGTGGAAGGCTGATGAGGTAAGGAAGCCTCTAATAGTGAAGGGCCCGCGGCAGGTGGGTAAAACCGAATCCATAATTCATTTCGCAAGGAACAGGTATGATAAATTAGTGTATATAAATTTTGTAGAAGAGCCGGGGTATAAGGCGATAACGGCAGACGGTTACAGCGTGGACAACATAATAAAGAACGTAACGCTTATAGACCCGACGAAATCTTTTGAAGAGGGAAATACTCTCATCTTTTTCGATGAGCTTCAGGAATTCCCCGAGATAGCTACAGCACTGAAGTTTTTTGCCATAGATGGAAGATTCGACGTTATATGCAGCGGGTCGATGCTGGGGATAAACTACAGGAAAATAGAAAGCAACAGTGTAGGGTATAAGGCGGATTATGAGATGAGTTCCATGGATTTTGAAGAATTTCTGTGGGCGAGGGGATACGGGGCCGATTTTACCGATAATCTGCTGGAGCACATGAAAACCCTGAAACCGTTTAACGAAGCCGAAGTGAGAGTGTGCTCGGAGCTGTTCCTGGATTATTGCGTTCTCGGCGGGATGCCGGAGGTGGTACGGGAATTCGTTGAAAAAGGAAGCTTTGCGGGATCGCTGAGTACACAGCGCCAGCTCCTTGTCGATTACAGGGAAGATATAAGGAAATATGCGGAAGGAATGGATCAGGGAAGGATACTCAACGTCTTTGACCACATACCGGTGCAGCTGGCGAAGGACAACAAGAAATTTCAGATTTCCAAAGTTGCAAAGGGCGCAAGGTTCCGCGAGTATCGTGGCTGCATAGAGTGGCTTGCCGATGCGGGAATGATAAATGTCTGCTATTGTCTCGGATTTCCAGAGCTTCCCATTAAGGGAAATTACGACGAGACCAGGTATAAGCTTTACTTTGCGGATACGGGCCTTCTCGTGGCTATGCTGGATGAGGAAGCTCAGGAGGATCTCAGAGTAAATAAGAATCTCGGAGTCTACAAGGGCGCTATCTACGAAAACCTGGTGGGTGAGGCCCTAAAGAAGTCGGGCTACGGTCTCTACTATTACAGACGTGATGATTCAACACTTGAGCAGGACTTCTTCGTAAGGACTGCGGACTGCCTGGTTCCAGTGGAGGTAAAGGCAAAAAACGGTACGGCAAAATCTCTGCGTGTCCTCATAAGCAGCGACAGATATCCCGACATAAAGTGGGGGATAAAGTTTGCAGGGGGAAATATCGGTTACGATAGCAACGTATATACTTTCCCTTATTTTTGCGCCTTTCTGCTCAGAAGATGGCTCGAACAGATTTCCGGAGGATGGATTGAATATGGAAAATAAAGACGTTAACAACAGGAGAACCGGCTACATTTGCATAGCCGTTACGACGATACTCTTCAGCTCCATGGAGACGGTGCTGAAGCTTGTGGCGGGAGATTTCAACCCGGTACAGATGACGCTTATAAGATTCTTTATCGGCGGGATGGTGCTGTTTCCTTTCGCGCTGAACACTTTGAGAAAGAAGAGACTGGCCGTGACGCCGAGATATCTTGGGAAGTTCGCATTCCTGGGATTTGTGGGAATATTTCTCAGTATGAACCTTTATCAGCTGGCCATAACCTATACGGAAGCGTCGGTAGTGGCGGTCATATTCAGCTGCAACCCGCTGTTTGTGACGATTTTTGCGGGGCTGTTCCTTAAGGAGATAATAGAGAGAAAAAACATCTGGGCTATCGCCCTTGAGATTATAGGAATTGTGATAATCATTCAGCCGTGGAATACGAAGCTCTCGGTGACGGGAGTGATTCTCACCATTCTTGCGACGGTAGCCTTCGCTCTTTACGGCGTTCTGGGAAAGAGGGATTCGGCAAAGTTCGGAGGCGTGGTGACCACATGCTTCAGCTTTCTCTGCGCGAGCGTAGAAATGATTCTGCTTGCCGTGGTGTCGAAAATCCCTGCGGTAAGCGGATTCCTTACGGACGCGGGACTGGATAAATTCAGCAGTATTCCGCTTTTCACCGGCTTTTCCATGGACAATATCCTGGTGGTGCTGTACGTGGGAATAGGGGTTACCGGCGTGGGTTACGCATGCTACTTCATAGCCATGGAGAAGGTTAAGGCGCAGACCGTGAATCTGGTGTTCTTCTTTAAACCGATTCTGGCGCCGGTCTTTGCTCTGGCGGTGCTCCACGAGGTCATCCCTTTCAATATGATTATAGGAATCGTGGTTCTGCTGGCGGGTTCCTTCGTTTCGCTCTTTGGCGACCGCTTCTCGAAATCAAAAAATGCCGGTTTTGAGAAATAGTGAACACCGTTTGACAGAAATGTGTCAAATTCATAATGATTTTTGAAAAGGAGTGTAGTATAATATATTCCGTATGATTATATGACTATTTTTTAGAAAGGAAGGTTTCAGATATGAGCTCAAGTGCTAAGCATTTACATAGTATCGATGCCGGACACTATAAGAATACGGCCGGCTGCGAAACTGAAGTCATGCCGATTCCTGATATCGTCAAGATTTCAATGTCGCAGCACATCGGTGCCCCATGTAAGCCGCTGGTTGCAAAGGGCGACACCGTGAAGGTCGGACAGTTTATCGGCGATACCGATGCTTTTGTAAGTGCTCCAATTCATTCGAGCGTATCGGGTACCGTGGTCGGTATCGAGACTCAGCGTAACGCTGTGGCAGGAAACGATACTCTCGTAGTTATCGAAACTGACAAAAAACAGGAATTATGCGAAGACATTAAAGCTCCTGAGATGCCGGACGATCTTGCAGGCTTTGTCAAGGCTGTAAGAGAAAGCGGCCTCGTAGGCCTGGGCGGCGCATCATTCCCAACCCACATTAAGTATAATCCTAAGAACATCGACGATGTGCACACTCTCATCGTAAACGGTGCGGAGTGCGAACCGTTCATCACCTCTGACCACAGGGGAATGCTTGAGGACACTCAGGACATCATCGACGGTATGAAGCTCATCGTTAAGTACATCGGCCTTGACGAGGCTTACATCGGAATCGAGGCAAACAAGCCTGACGCTATCGCCAAGTTCGACAAAATGTTCGCTGAGCAGGGTCTCACCAACTTCCACACCTTTACTCTCCAGGACAGATATCCTAAGGGAGCAGAGCGTGTGCTGGTTTACGAGATTACGGGACAGCACATGGCTGCAGGCGTTCTTCCTGCAGACCTTGGAGTAATTCTCTCCAACGTTACGTCTGTCGCTTTTGTCGGACAGTACTTCAAGGACGGAGTTCCGCTGGTAAAGAAGAGAATGACCGTGGACGGAGATGCGGTTGCAACTCCTAAGAACATCATCGCTCCTATCGGAACCCAGATTCACGACATCATCGAGTTCTGCGGCGGATACAAGGCAGAGCCTAAGAAGATTCTCATGGGCGGACCTATGATGGGAAGAGCCATCTTCTCCGACGAGATGCCTATCGTTAAGAACAATAATGCGATTCTGGCCTTCTCCGGAGAAAAGGCTTACATTCCGGAAGAGACCGCGTGCATCAACTGCGGAAGATGTCATAAGGCATGTCCGTTCAACCTTCTTCCTACTGCGCTGGCTGCAGCTTACGAGAGAAGAGATGCTGAAGAACTCAGCAGGCTTCAGGTAATGCAGTGTATGGAATGCGGAAGCTGCTCTTTCGTTTGTCCTGCAAGAAGACCTCTGAGCTTTATTAACAAGCTTGGAAAAGCTGTTGTAAAGGAGGCCGGAGTAAAATAATGGATAACAAGAATTATTACAGCAATCTGGCGGTATCCTCGGCGCCCCATCTGGTGACCAATCTGGATACCCAGAAGACCATGCTCATGGTGCTCATTGCGCTGGTTCCTTCCTTCGCAGTAAGTATCTACGTGTTCGGCTGGAACGTGATAGTACTTACTCTCGTATGTATAGCGGCGAGCATGTTCTTCGAATGGGCTTACAATAAGCTCCTGCACAGACCTCAGACTGTAGGCGATCTCAGCGCCGCGGTTACGGGTACTCTCATAGCATTCAACGTGCCGTCCAACTTCCCTTACTGGATGGCGATCATAGGCTGCTTCGTTGCAATCGTAATCGTTAAGCAGCTCTTCGGAGGAATCGGAAAGAACTTCGCTAACCCGGCAATCACTGCCAGAATAGTTCTCTTCATATCCTTCGCAACTCAGATGACCACATGGCCTACACCTTCCATGTCCACGGTGGATGCGGCTACAAGCGCCACTCCGCTGGGAATCCTTAAGGAAGGCGGCGGAGAGCTTCCGTCCAACATGGAAATGTTCCTCGGATTCATCGGAGGTTCCATGGGTGAGGTGAGCGCTATCGCCCTCATCATAGGCGGACTGTTCCTCATCTGGAAGAAGATAATTTCACCTATAATCCCGGCATGCTTCATCGGAACCGTGTTTGTGATTGCGTTCATCTACTATGCAATAGTAGGCGGAGATTATTCGGCACTTCACATGGCAGTGTTCCACATCTGCGCAGGCGGAGTTATGCTCGGAGCATTCTTCATGGCTACCGACTATGTAACTTCCCCTATCATGCCGCTGGGAAAGGTTATCATGGGTATCGGATGCGGATTCATCACGATGGTTATAAGGCTTTGGGGATCCTATCCTGAAGGAGTATCCTTCTCCATCCTCCTTATGAACATCCTCACTCCGCTTATCGATAACCTGTGCCTGAAGATTACTTACGGAGGTGCAAAGAAAGATGAAAAATAACAATACGTTCAAAGAATACGTTGCACCTATTCTGGTTCTGGTAGTCATCTGTCTGGTAGTTACCGCCGCCCTTGCGGCAGTATACGGAGTTGCAAATCCGATAATCCAGGAAAACGATAAGAAGACCGCAGATGCAAACAGGACGGAGCTTCTGGCAGAGGCTGATTCCTTCACCGCATACGATGGAGAGCTTTACGTTGCCGAGCCTGACAAGGTATATGTAAGCGAGTGCTACGTTGCCGATAACGGCGCAGGCGCAGTTATGACTGTTCAGTCCAGCTCCTTCGGCGGACTTCTCACTGAGATGGTAGGAATCAATTCCAACGGAGAGATTACCGGCGTCAAGGTTACGGCTCACGGAGATACTCCGGGTCTTGGAACTAAGGCGCAGACTCCTGAGCATCTGGCACAGTACGAGGGACTTACCTCTCTCGACTCCACGAGCGCCAAGGACGATACTCAGGTTGACTACATAAGCGGAGCGACAATCTCCTCCAATGCGGTTCACTACGGAGTATACTGTGCTCTCCAGCAGTTCCAGCAGATGGGAGGTGTTCAGTAATGGGAGAAAAGAAAACGAGCAAGCTTGCCATACTGACAAAGGGTATAATTAAAGAAAACCCTGTACTTGTACTGGTGCTGGGAACCTGTCCTACACTGGCCACATCGTCTTCGGCCATAAACGGTCTCGGAATGGGTGTTTCCGCAACGGCAGTACTGATTTGTTCCAATATAGTTATTTCCATGCTGAGAAAGATCATTCCTGACAAGGTAAGAATCCCGTGCTACATCGTAGTAATCGCGGGCTTTGTAACCATAGTTCAGATGGTTCTGCAGGCATTTGTACCTTCCCTTTACGCGTCCCTGGGACTGTACATACCGCTCATAGTAGTAAACTGTATAATCCTCGGAAGAGCGGAAGCATTTGCCAGCAAGAACAGCGTGGTTGATTCCGCCCTTGACGGCGTTGGAATGGGTATCGGATTTACCCTGGCGCTGGGCTGCATGGGTCTCATCAGAGAGTTCTTCGGTTCCGGAACACTCTTTGGAATCGAGGTTCTTACCAATGTGGTTCCGGGAATGGGAATCTTCAACCTGGCTCCGGGCGGATTCTTCACCTTTGCAATACTCGTTGCAATCGTAAACGTAATCAAAAAAGACAAGCCGGTTAAGAAGGACTTCGGATGCGAGGGATGCTCCCTGGCTTCCGCCTGCGGCGCCGACAGAAAAGAAATAAAGAACGCAGAAAGCGGGAAAGGAGCTGAAAAGGCATGCTAATTTTAACAACAGTAATGAGCATGATACTCGTAAATAACTACGTGCTCGCTCAGTTCCTCGGTATCTGTCCGTTCCTGGGTGTATCCAAGAAACTGGATTCGGCAATCGGTATGGGTATTGCCGTAGTATTCGTAATGGTAGTTGCAACCGCAGCGACCTGGCCGATTCAGCAGATACTGAACAGCTTTAACATAGGATATCTTCAGACCGTAGTATTCATCCTCGTAATTGCGGCTCTCGTACAGCTCATCGAGATGATGCTGAAGAAGTACATACCGTCCCTTCACAAGGCTCTCGGTATATACCTTCCGCTCATCACCACTAACTGTACGGTGCTCGGTGTATGTATCACCAACATCGACGAGGGATACGGATACGTTCTGTCTCTCTTCAACGCCTTCGGTGCAGGCCTCGGATTCCTGCTGGCTATGATTCTCATGGCAGGCGTAAGAGGAAAGCTGGAAGGAAACGAAGCAGGCGTTCCTGTTCCGTTCAGAGGACTTCCTATCACACTTATAACTGCAGCAATTCTTTCCGTAAGCTTTATGGGCTTCTCCGGAATGTTCCAGTAAGAAAGGAGGCGGAGTTAAGTGACTATTTTAGAACCTGTATTGATCGTAGTAGTAATCGGTTTCATATGCGCAGGCATACTTACAATCGCTTCCAAGGTATTCTTCGTACCTGTAGACGAGACGTTCACTCTTCTGAGAGAGCAGCTTCCGGGCGCCAACTGCGGCGGATGCGGATATGCAGGCTGTGACGACTATGCCAACGCTCTGGCGGAGGATCATTCTCTGCCGTGCAATAAATGTACCGCAGGCGGTCCTGACGTGGCTGCCGCCCTGGCTGAGGTTCTCGGCGTAACTGCTGAAGCTGCCGAAAAGGAAGTTGCGGTCGTTATGTGTAACGGAACTCACGAGGCTGCAAAGTCTCTTCTGGAGTACACCGGAATGAAGACGTGTTCTGCAGCAAAGCAGTTCTTCGGCGGAGTAAATCAGTGCCCTTACGGATGTATCGGACTGGGCGACTGCGTGGCTGCCTGTGAGTTTGACGCCATTCACATCTGTGACGGTGTTGCGGTAGTAAACAGAGATAACTGCGTGGCCTGCGGAGCATGCGCAAGAACGTGCCCTAACAAGCTCATCAGAGTATCCCCTGCAAAGAACATTGTAGTCGTACAGTGTCATTCCAATGCAAAGGGAGCAGAGACCAGAAAGGCATGTACCAACGGCTGTATCGGATGCGGCAAGTGCGAAAAGACATGTAAGTTCGATGCTATCCACGTTGTGGACAATCTTGCCTACATCGATCCTGAAAAGTGCAAGAACTGCGGAATGTGCGCCAAGGAGTGCCCTACGGGCGCAATCCTCAATATGCGCGTGAAGAAGGCGGCTCCTGCAAAGGCGGAAGCGCCGAAGACCGAGGCTCCAAAGGCTGAGGCTACGGCAGCGGAAGCTCCTAAGGCTGAGCCTGCTTCCGAAAACGCAGAAGCGTAAGTTCAATATAAGCTAATTTTAAGGCGTGTGCGGCTTTTTTCGCGGCATACGCCTTCTTTGTCAGAAAGGAGACGATAGAATGATACCTACTCCACATATCGAAGCAAAAAAAGGCGATTTTGCGGATACCGTCCTCATGCCGGGAGATCCGCTGAGATCAAAATTTATCGCCGAGACATTTTTTGAGAATCCGGTTCTCGTAAACAACGTAAGGGGAGTTAACGGCTACACCGGAACTTACAAGGGAAAGAAAGTTTCCGTTATGGCTTCCGGCATGGGTATGCCAGCAATCGGAATCTACTCCCACGAGCTCTTCAACTTCTACGACGTGAAGAACATCATCAGAGTCGGTTCCGCCGGCGCCATTTCGACGGATCTGAAGGTTCGCGACATAGTTTTCGGTATGGGCTCCTGCACCGATTCCAACTTCCAGAACCAGTTCGCACTTCCGGGAACCTTTGCGCCGACGGCGTCCTACGAGCTTCTGTCAAAGGCTGTGGAAGCGGCAAAGGCCATGGGAGACGTGAGATACAAAGTGGGCAATCTCCTGTCCTCCGACGTTTTCTACCACGACGTAGGCGGGGCTCTTGACTGGCAGAAGATGGGAGTTCTCGCGGTCGAGATGGAATCGGCGGCGCTTTACATGGAAGCCGCAAGAGCCGGCAAAAACGCCCTCTGCATCTGCACCATCTCAGACCATCTGGTAACGGGAGAGGAGCTTTCCTCCGCAGAAAGACAGAACACCTTCACCCAGATGATGGAGATAGCGCTTGAGATAGCATAGCGCTCTCTGTGGGGGCATATTTCTGTTGAGATATTTTGCAGTTACGGATATAATATGTATGAGGAGGTGCAGTCTATGAGTATCGAAACCATAAAAGATGCAGTTTTGCAGCTGATTGGCGAATATCCTATAAATAAGGTTATTCTTTTCGGCTCCAGAGCAAACGGAACCTGTGTAGAAAACAGTGACGTCGATTTAATCATGGAATTTTCTGCACCGGTAACACTTATCACCTTATCTGCCATAAAGCTGAGCCTTGAGGAAATGCTACAGTTGAGCGTCGATGTAATACACGGACCTGTGACCGCCGACGATATGATAGAAGTAGACAAAGAGGTAGTACTTTATGCTGCGTAGAGATATTATCGTCCTGCAAAGATCGTAAAGAGGAGATTCAAAGCATATTAAAAAGTGAATAGCCTTGTTTCAACGCATTGGGTCTGTTAAAATCCGAGGCGTTGTTATTTGACGGCCGCGGAGATATTGTAAACCTATTTGAAATATAAGTTTACAATATCTTTTTTTAATGGTACACTGTTATTTATTCAGTGAAACCGAAGCAGGAGGGGAGGGGTCGATGATGAGAAGAAGCAGAGCAAAGGATATGACTTACGTCGCTGCGGCAGTAGCGCTGATGGCCGTGTGTTCATGGATATCCATACCGACAGCAGTACCGTTTACGATGCAGACCTTCGGCGTGTTTATGGTAGTCGGACTTTTAGGGGGAAAGCTGGGAGCAGCGGCCATTGCGGTATATATACTTACGGGAGCCGTGGGACTTCCGGTATTTGCAGGATTTTCCGGAGGCCCGGGAGTTATAATGGGGCTCACCGGAGGATATATAGCGGGATTTTCAGGAAGCGCTATGTTCATGTGGGCGACGGAGAAAATATGGAAAAAGAGAATATCGCTGTTTTTCTCTTCATCATGCGTTGGCCTTCTGATATGCTACCTGATTGGCACTTTATGGTTTATGAAGGTATACACTGACGATGCAGGAACAGCCGGTATAATGACCGCGCTTTCCATGTGCGTATTTCCGTACATTGCGCCGGATCTGGTTAAAATAGGGCTTGCAGCTTACCTTGTAAAGAGACTGGGAGTTTTGATTAAAAGATAGCAGCCGGAACCTGAATGTGATAAAATAAACGGTAGCGGAAAAACTTCAAACTTGATTTCAAAGGAGAGTGAACTGAAATGAAAAAGGAAGTTTTAGATTTTGTAACGGAAAAGACTAAGGAACTCATAGACGCTCCTACATGCTCACAGGAAGCGAGAGAAGCCGCAAAAGCATGGCTCAACGCTGTGGGAACAGACAAAGAGCAGGAAGAGACGAAGAAGTATATCGCAGAGCTTGAAGAGGATATCGTAACCGTGGACGGACTTATCGTCTTTGCGGAATCTGAAGCAGGGGCGGGAGTATTCGGAGAAAAGGCTCCAGAGGTTGCCGCTCACGGAAGAGAGATAAAGGCTGCAGGCGCAAAGTACTGCGACTGTCCGGCCTGCGCGGCGGTAGAAGCCATTCTGTCAAAGAAGGCAGAGATGCTTTAACAAAGAGTTTTACAAGACGGGTCACGATAGAAGATGTCGTGGCCTGCTTTTGTTATACGGTCTTATGATTACTGCCGCAGCGCACGGCACAGTTTGTTAAAAAAATTTGAAATAAATCCCGGATTAACCCCGTTTCCATTTTACAAAAACCCTTGAAAATGCTATAATATTGAGTTAGTGACTAAGACCATATCTTTTTTGAAGAAGAGGTATTTAAGATGAACAATGTGAAATTTGACGGTGTATATTACCCTGTGCGGGAAGTGGATACTCTGAAGGATATCATCACATCCAGCGCAGAACTTTTTGCCGATAAGACGGCATATCTGGAAAAGGATAAAAAAGCTGAGAAATTCATGCCTGTAACATACAGACAGATGAAAGATGACATCGACGCTCTCGGAACCGGCCTCATCGACATGGGTCTTCAGGGAGAGAAGATTGCGGTAATCGGAGAGACCAGCGTGCGCTGGCTGCTGACCTACTATACCACGGTCTGCGGCGTAGGCGTAATCGTTCCTCTCGATAAAAACCTGCCATCCGATGAACTTAAGAATCTCATAAGACGCTCCGGAGCCAAAGCGCTGGTGTTCTCTCAGGGAAGCGAGAAGAGCATAGCCGGCGTATACGATGAGAAGTACGACGTGGAGCACTTCATTTGCATGAAGAAGGCTAAGGACGAGAGAGCCCTTTCCATGGACGACATTCTGGAGAGAGGAAGAAAGCTTCTCGGGGAGGGAGACAGGAGATACGTGGACGCGGAGATTGACCCGGATCAGATGGCGACCCTCATGTTCACGTCGGGAACCACGGGAGCTTCCAAGGGAGTAATGCTTTCCCACAGAAACATTGCTTCCAACGTCATGAACATGTCGAAGCTTGTCAACCTGGACGAAGGCGGCATAGTTCTTTCCATTCTGCCGTGCCACCACGCATACGAGATGAACTGCGCAATCTGGACAACCATGTACCAGGGCAGAACTCTTGCAATCTGCGAAGGAATCAGATACATACAGAAGAATATGGCGGAGGTTGGAGCCAACTATCTGGTGGGCGTGCCTCTGGTATTTGAGAAGATATACAAGGGAATGTGGAAGCAGGCCGCGGCGAGAGGCGAGGCTGAAAAGCTGAGAAAGGCCATAGACATTTCCAGAAAGATGAAGCTTTACAACAACCGCAGGCTTATGAAGAAGCTGTTCAAGGCCATTCACCACAGCTTCGGCTGCGATATGAGGCTTATGGTTGCAGGAGGAGCCGCCATAGACCCTAAGGTTATAGAGGACTTTGAGGCCATGGGATTCCCTATGATTCAGGGATACGGCATGAGCGAGAACGCCCCTATCATAGCCGTAAATCAGGACCGTTACGGCAAGGCTGCTTCCGTGGGAAGACCTATGCCGGGTACGGAGGTAAGGATAGACAATCCTGACGAAAACGGCGTAGGCGAAGTGGTAACCCGCGGACCTTCGGTGATGATGGGCTACTACGATAACGAAGAGGCTACTGCCGAAGTTCTGAAGGACGGCTGGCTTTACACGGGAGACTTGGGATATCTCGATGACGAAGGCTTCCTCTATCTTACCGGAAGAAAGAAGACCGTCATCGTAACAAAGGGCGGAAAGAACATCTTCCCTGAAGAGCTTGAGGCCGTAATCGCAGAAAACGAGCTGATTGCAGAGGTTCTGGTTCACGGAGTGGCAGACGAGCACATCGGAAACGTAATCGTGACCGCGGAGATTTTCCCTAACTACGACCTTCTCAGGGAGCAGGAAGGGGAGATGTCGGGCAGCGAGATCTACCACTTCTTCAGAAAGTACATAGAAGAGGTCAATAAGAAGTGGCCTCCTTACAAGGCAATAAAGCGTATCCACATCAGAGATAAGGAGTTCGATAAGACGACTACCGGCAAGATTAAGAGATACGGAAATCAGGGAGACAGCTCCCTCGGAAAGGAAGATATAATGGCTCAGAGCTATCAGGAGATAAAGGCGGCCGAAAGACGCAGGGCTGAAGACTTTGTCAGAACATATATAACCGAAAGCACAGACCCTTACGTAAGATATAAGGAAAGCCGTCCTATCACAGACGTGAGAGACATGTTCACCTCCAGCGTGGAGCTATACGGAGACAACGTGGCGTTCCGCCAGAAGTTCGGCAAGGGACAGCCGTACACCGAGATAACCTATAAGCGCGCCCTCGCCGACGTCAACGGTCTGGGAACGGCTCTCATAAACCGTGGACTTAAGGGAAAGCGCATAAGCATCATCGGAGAGACGTGCTATCAGTGGGAGACCACATACCTTGCGGTTATAGGCGGCGTGGGCCTGGTGGTTCCTCTGGACAAGGAACTGGGACCTAAGGAGCTCAAGGGACTGGTTGCGGATTCCGGAGTTTCGGCCGTAGTATGCGGCAAGAAATTTGTCGATACCTTTAAGGAGATAAGAGACAGCGGCGAGACGAACCTTGAGATCGTCGTATCCTTCGATTCGGATAAGCACGAGGGCGACGTACTCTCCTGGAAGGAGCTCATAGAGGAAGGGAAGAACCAGGTGGCTTTGGGAGACAGACAGTATCTGGACGCCGAGGTTATAGCAGACGAGATGGCCGTGCTTCTTTACACTTCGGGAACTACCGGTCTGTCAAAGGGCGTAATGCTTTCCAACACCAACCTGGCTTACAACCTGATGGCGGCGCCGACCATTCTTAAGGTAAATCCTTGGGATATATTCTTCTCGGTGCTTCCGGTACATCACACCTACGAGTGTACGTGCGACTTCCTGATGCCTCTCTACAAGGGAGCGTCCATAGCCTTCTGCGAAGGTCTGAGATACATAACCCAGAATCTTGAAGAGGTTAAGCCGACCATGATTTTAGGAGTGCCGGCCCTCATAGAGACTCTGTACAAGAAGATAATGAAGAACGTGAAGAAGCAGGGCAAGGACAAGACCCTTGCAAGACTTCTCAAGGCTAACAGAAAGACGAAGAAGCTGGGACTCGACATAAGCAAACCGTTCACCAGGCAGATTCTCGACGTTTTCGGCGGCAGAATGAGAGTAATAATCTCCGGCGGAGCGGCCATCGATCCTGAGATTCTGCAGTTCTTCAACGACATAGGAATCATCGGCGTGCAGGGTTACGGACTTACCGAGTGTTCACCTATGGCGGCGCTGAATCCTGACGTTGAAAAGGATATGAGAAACGCAGCCGCAGGTCACCTTCTTCCGGGAATGGAAGTGAAGATTGAAGACCCTGACGAGGACGGCGTAGGCGAAATCTGCTTCAGAGGCGACAACGTTATGATGGGCTACTACAACAACGAAGCCGCGACTAACGACGTTCTCAGAGACGGATGGTTCTACTCCGGAGACCTGGGCTATGTGGACGAGCAGAACTTTGTCTACATCACGGGAAGAAAGAAGAACGTAATCATCACCAAGAACGGAAAGAACGTATTCCCTGAGGAAATAGAGTACTATCTGAGCCGAATCCCTTACATAGCCGAGAGCATGGTATGGGGAGACGAAAACGACGAGGGAACCAACGACACGTCCATAGTTGCAACCATCGTAACCGACGCCGAGGAGCTGGAGGAAGCTCTTGGAGCCGGATATACGGACGAGCAGGTCAAGGACCTTCTCTGGAAGGAAATCGACAAAGTCAACGAGGAGCTGCCTCTGTTCAAGAGAGTGAAGAAGATTAACGTGAGAACCGAGGAGTTTGAGAAGAACACCTCCAAGAAGATAAAGCGCTTCGTGGACTCCAACAAGGAGGAACATAAATAGATGACAGAATTCCCACAGGTAATGATAAATCTGGATTACCTCGAACAAAATGTGAGAACTGTCATGGGGCGCTGCGCGGACGCGGGAGTCAGCGTGGCGGGAGTCGTAAAAGGGGCTACGGGAATAGCTGAATGTATTGAAGTCTTTGCAAAGGGCGGGGCGACGCAGATTGCGTCGTCCCGTCTGGAGCAACTGGAGACGGCAAAAAAGCTTGACACGGGACTGCCCCTCATGCTCATAAGAATTCCCATGATGAGTGAGGCCGCAGACGCCGTAAGGCTTGCGGACATATCCCTTAACAGCGAGATAACGGTTTTAAGAGAGCTTGACCGTCAGGCCGGCATCGCAGGAAAGAGGCACGGCGTGATTCTCATGGCGGATCTTGGAGACCTGAGAGAAGGGTTCTGGGACAGAACCGAGCTTATAGATGCGGCGGTCGAAGTGGAAACGGGCCTTCAGAATCTGGAGCTTAAGGGAGTAGGAACCAACCTGGGCTGCTACGGAGCGATTCAGCCGACGACTGAAAAGCTTGATGAGCTGGTGTCCATTGCGGAACAGGTGGAGAAAGCCATAGGCAGAAACCTTGAAATCATTTCGGGCGGCGCTACCTCCAGCTATATGAGGATTCTGGACGGCAATCTTCCGGAGAAAATAAACCACCTGCGCATAGGCGAACAGATTCTCAACGCCTACGATCTGGAGAAGTATTACGGTTATGACCTGAGCGATATGCATTCCGACGTATTTACCCTGCGGGCTGAGGTGGTGGAGGTTAAGACAAAGCCGACTCACCCGGTGGGAGAGGTCGGCGTTGACGCCTTTGGCAGAAGACTCACATACGAGGACCGGGGAATAAGGAGACGGGCCATCGTGGCCGTCGGAAAAGCCGACATAGGAGACAGCGACAACATATTCCCGGCAGACGGAGGAATAGAGGTGCTGGGAGGCTCCAGCGACCATACCATTTTAGACGTGGAAGATGCGGAAAGAGAAATAAAACCGGGAGATATTCTGGACTTCGCCGTTAACTACGGGGCCGTGCTCTATCTTACGGGCAGCGCCAATGTAAAAATAAGATTTCATAAAAGCGTAAAATAGTATATAATAAATAGATATTTTGAAAGGAGAAGTTTTACCGACATGGCAGACGAAATACTGTTGACCCAGGAAGGGTACGATAAACTTGAGGCGGAAAGAGACGAGCTCGTTTCCGTCAGAAGAAAGGAAGTCTCCGAAAGACTCAAGGAGGCCATTTCATACGGTGACCTTTCTGAAAACGCCGAATACGACGCGGCCAAAAACGAGCAGGCTGAGCTGGAGGAGAGAATCCACCGTCTCGAGACCATGATGAGAAACGCCAAGATCATCAACGAGGATGAGGTAACCGGCGAATACGTGAACGTAGGTCTGAGAGTTACGGTAGAAGACGTGGATTCCGGGGAAAGCATGGATTTCATCATAGTAGGCTCCACCGAGGCGGATCCTTTTGCAGAGCCTGCGAAAATCTCCAACGAATCCGAAGTGGGAAAGAACCTTCTGGGCAAGAAAATCGGTGAAACCGTGGAAATAACCGTTCCGGATGGAATACTTCACTACAGGGTTACCGCTATATCCAAGGAATAAACAGGAGTGGTACTTAAAATGAGCACACAGGAAAAGAATTTGGGCGTAAACGCCCCGGCGGAAGAGCTTTCTGAAGAAAATCTCAGCGAACAGAGACAGATAAGAAGAGAGAAGCTGAAGAAGCTCCGCGAGGCCGGAAGAGATCCGTTCCTCCAGGAAAACTGGAACGTAACGGCTCACAGCATGGATATAAAGGAAAACTTCGACGCCATGGAGGACGAAGAGGTTTCCTGCGCAGGTCGAATCATGGCCTTCAGAAGAATGGGCAAGATGGCCTTTGTGGATATTCAGGACAAACAGGGCAGAATCCAGTGCGTCGTTAAGAAGGACGACATCGGAGCCGAGGAGTACGACTGGTTCAAGACCTACGACATCGGAGATATCATCGGCGTCGAGGGAACGGTATTCAAGACCAAGGCGGGAGAGGTTTCCATTCAGGTGTACAAGCTGGTGCTCCTCTCCAAGTCACTTCAGGTGCTTCCTAACAAGTGGCAGGGACTGAAGGACACCGACATCAGGTACAGACAGCGCTACACCGACCTCATAATGAACCCTGAGGTAAGAGAGACGTTTATAAAGCGCGCCCGCATAATAAAGGAGATAAAGAGAGTCCTTGAAGAGGATTACGGCTATCTGGAAGTGGACACTCCTATTCTGACGGCCATCGCAGGCGGCGCCAATGCCAGACCTTTCAACACCCATCACAACACGTTAAACCTTGACATGAAACTGAGAATCTCCAACGAGCTCTACCTTAAGAGGCTCATAGTCGGCGGCCTTGACAGAGTTTACGAGATGGGCAAGATGTTCAGAAACGAGGGAATGGACAGAAACCATAACCCTGAGTTCACGTCTATGGAATGCTACATGGCCTACGGAGACATGGAAAGCGTGATGGATGTGACCGAGCAGGTCGTGTCAAAGGCTGCAATCGCCGTAAACGGTTCACCTGTCATAACGTATCAGGGCAAGGAGTTTGACCTTACCCCTCCTTGGAGACGCCTTAACATGGCCGACGCCGTAAAGGAGATTACCGGCGTAGACTTCTCAAAGATAGACACCGATGAAGAGGCGAGAACCGCAGCAATAGAAAAGGGTATGGATAAGGACGAGGTAAGCGGCTGGACCCGCGGAAAGATTATCGCTGAGATGTTCGAGGAGTTCTGCGAGGACGTTCCGGGATACCTTGACGGACCGGTATTCGTAGTGGGGCATCCTGTGGAAATTTCTCCTCTGGCAAAGCGTGATCCTGAGGATCCGAGAATCACCAGAAGATTCGAAGCGTACATCAACGGCTGGGAGATAGGAAACGCATTCTCCGAGCTTAACGACCCTATAGATCAGTATGAGAGATTCGCAGAGCAGCAGAAGCAGCTGGAGTCCGGCGAGGACGACGAGGCTCATCCTATGGATATGGACTTTGTAAACGCTCTCGAAGTCGGACTTCCGCCGACGGGAGGTCTGGGAATCGGCATAGACAGAGTCATAATGCTCATAACCGATTCGCCGTCCATCCGCGACGTGATACTCTTCCCCACCATGAAGCCGCTGGGAGCCGATTCGGCCGGCGGTGAGGGAGGCGAAAACGCCGAAAAGCTCAGCGCGATTCCGGAGCCGCTGAAGCCTACCATAGACTATTCTAAGGTTGTAATAGAGCCGCTGTTCGAGGACTTTGTGGACTTCGAAACTTTCAGCAAATCCGACTTCCGCGCCGTCAAGATCAAAGACTGCAAGGCAGTGCCTAAGAGCAAGAAGCTCCTTCAGTTCACCCTTGACGACGGTTCCGGAACAGACAGAACCATTCTCAGCGGAATCAGCGACTACTACGCTCCGGAATCCCTCGTGGGAAAGACGGCAATCGCAATCGTGAACCTGCCGCCGAGGAAGATGATGGGAATCGATTCCTGCGGAATGCTGATTTCGGCAGTTCACAATGAGGGGGACGAGGAGAGACTCAATCTTCTCATAGTGGACGACGCAATTCCGGCAGGCGCAAAACTTTATTAATAACAGACATAAGATTAAAGCTCAGACGGTATGATAATTACAGCCTGAGCTTTTTTAAGGAGGTAAAATGCATAAACACGAAAGAAAATCGGGAAAGAAAGGAATCATAGCCCTGATCCTTGCTCTCCTTGTTGTGGGAGGAGCCGGTGCGGTCTTTGCGCTATCCGGATGCTCTTCCGATGAAGGCGAAGGGACAAAGCCTGCAGACCAGGCAGATGAAGCGGCAGCCGAATCCGGGGAGGAAGAGAACACCGCTGAAGATGAAAAAGAACCTGAGGAAAAGGAACCTGTGGATACAGTTCAGGTAAAGATCGATGAGCTTATGAGCGGTATGACCCTGGAGGAAAAGGTGGGTCAGATGTTCATAGCCAGATGTCCGGACGTAGATGCAGCGGCAGCCGTAGAGCAGTACAAGCCGGGAGGATACATACTCTTCGGAAGGGACTTTTCGGGAAAGAGCAAACAGGAAATCGTAAACAATATAGCAGGCTATCAGGCGGCTGCGAAAACGCCGATGTTCATAGGCGTAGATGAGGAAGGCGGCACGGTAAACCGCGTCAGCCTGAATCCTTCTCTCAGAGCCGTTCCGTTCTGGGCGCCGAGAGACCTTTACGCTTCCGGCGGTATGGATCTCATAAAGAGCGACACGGAGGAAAAGTGCGAGCTTTTAAAGAGCCTGGGCATCAACCTTAACTTTGCGCCGGTGTGCGACATCTCCACAAATCCTTCCGACTTCATGTACAAGAGAAGCTTCGGAGGAACGCCGGAGGCAACGGCAGACTTTGTTGAAACGGTCGTAAACGTCATGAACGAGGAGAGGGTGGGCTCCGTGCTGAAGCACTTCCCGGGATACGGAAACAACTCCGATACCCACACGGGAATAGCCTACGACAACCGTTCCATAAACACCTTCAACGCATCGGATTTCATTCCTTTTGACGGGGGAATCAAGGCGGGAGCAAGTATGGTTCTGGTTTCCCACAACGTGGTAAACTGCATGGATCCGGAAAGCCCTGCGTCCATATCGGCAAAGGTTCACGAAATTCTGAGGACCCAGCTTGGCTTTGACGGGGTGGTTATAACAGACGACCTTGCTATGGAGGGAGTAAAGCAGTTTGCGGGGGATACGGAAATCGCCGTGAGAGCCGTGCAGGCGGGAAATGACCTTCTCTGCTGCACCGAGTTTAAGACCCAGATTCCTGCGGTCATAGACGCCGTAAACGCCGGAACCATATCCGAGGAGCGAATCGACGAATCCGTCGAGAGAATCCTGAAGCTTAAGATAGAGCTGGGAATTATAGAGGCGTAGAATTATCTTACATTAACGAAACGGGGCCGCCACGGGCAGATCGAATGAGTCTGACCGCGGCGGCCCCGTTTAATTTATTGCTGCTCAAAATCCGGGCGTTCACGTTTGTTTTGAGGACGTCAAATGCTTTATTTAGAAACGTGTTTGACAGGAAACCAAGAGGTATGTTATTATAAATCAAAAATAGTAATATATTTTTTACGCAATAATAACAAAGGGAGGAGAGATACGATGGGAGAAAGTTATAAGGAAGTGCTGACCCGGTTCATACAGGAGCAGGAAGCGGAGGCTGCAATTCTGACGGAGCAGGCAGTTCAGTACGTAGCGGAAGAATTTGAAAAAGATGCCGGGAATGTTAAAAGCGCGGTGAATATGGCTATGTCAAGGCTTGAAAAGGACGGAAACATCTTCAGGATTTCCAAAGGCGTATATTGCAAAAGAATTGAGACGGCATTCGGTGTTTATGTACCTGATAAGGATAAACTGTTTTGCAGGAGGCTGCTCCGTGATAACGGAAACACAGTCGGATATGAAACGGGTCTGTCCGGGTTAAACAGATTGGGTCTTGTTTCTCAAATCCCGAGGAAGATATATATAGCATCCAACTTTTACCGAAAGAGAGTACCTGAAGACGTTCAGGTAGAAGTCAAAAAACCCCCGGTTACGGTTAATGATGAAAATTGCCGCTACCTTCAGATCCTGGATGCGATAAACGATATGGATAAAGCTGCTGTGGATGCCGCTCATCCTGCGGCTATACTGAAAAAAGCAGCAGAGGAATTGGCGCTTGACACGGACAAGCTGATATTTTTGGCGAGGAAACACTACAGTAATAAGACGCTTATCCGCACCATTGATATTCTGTTGGAGGGGAAATATGAAACTGCATGAGGATAGATATGCATTTTTGACAATCATCGGCATTATCCACGAGGCAAGCGGGATTCGCAGTGACGTTCTGGAAAAGGACTACTATGTTTCAATGCTGCTGAAGGAGCTGGCAGAAAAACAGCTCAGCCTTCCGGCATACTTCAAGGGTGGTACGGCTCTATATAAAGCGCAGAAAAGCATCCGAAGGTTTTCAGAGGATATTGATCTCACGGTATGCATTGACGGATGCAGTAACAGTCAGGCAAAAAAGCGACTTGAGGCTGCAACAAAAAAATACCGGTCTCTACCGAGAACGGTAAGAAAGGAGCTGGAAGATGACCGCAAGGGGAGTATTACGGCAGTTTACGATTATGTTCCGATTGTAACCGTTGATATGGCGGATCCGCTTCAGAGATTCGGTTTTGTAAAAGTCGAGGGAACGTCTTTTACAGTGAGCGAACCATTTTCGGAATTAGAAGTAGAGCCCGTTATATACACATTAGCGTCACGGGGGCAGAGAGAAATTCTGAAAGAACAATACGGGGTAGAGCCGTTCACTATAAATACAATACGAATGGAGCGCATCTTTGCGGATAAGATTTTTGCGGCGGAGTTTTATTATGAGAGAGCAATGTATTTCGATGCTGCAAAGCATATATATGATGTCAGCGTGATGACAGGACTGGATTCAATTAAAGAGCTGCTTCAAAATTACATGGAATTTCAGAGGATGCTTAACTACAAGAGACTGGAGGAAACTCACAGAACAGGAAGCGATTTATCGGGTAAAAAATATGATGATTTCGGGATATTTGCCGGCATCGAAAAAAATAACGAATTAAAGGATGCTTTCGGCGTTATGCAGGATAATTACGTTTTCACAGACGATGATATATTGCCGTTCGATTATGTTGTTCATGAATGGCAGGAATTGAAAAAAGTATTACTTACACTTGATAGTTGAGAATAAAAAACGGTCCCTCCGTACACCGTTTGGTGCGTATAGAGGAACCGGCAGTGAACCGGCCGCCTATCCTTCGGATTTCAGCTCGTAGACTATCCGATCTACTTCTGCGATGGCCCTGTCTACCTGCTCACGGGCGTCGGTAATCTTCTCCTGCACCATGTAATCCACGAAGAAGTTATCGAACAGGTAATCGGCAAGCTCGAGGAAATCTCCCAGCTCAAGGTTCAGGTTGAATTTGCGGTCGATGTCGGCAAGCTCTTTGCTGAAATTCTGAAGGTCGTACCTGGCGGCCTCAAGAGCGGAGCGGGCTTTGTCCAGCTTGGAGTGCTTTATCATGGTGGTGAACAGGCCTCCGCCTATCATATCGAGGAGTCCCCAGTCGGCTGCGTGGTAGAGGAAGTCTTTGGCCGCTTTCAGGCTGTCGAGGGCTCTGACTCCGGCGCCTATGGCCTCCTGCTTCTCTTTCTCGTAATCCTGCTTAATCGTCTTCTCTAAATCGTTTCCCATGTGTACCTCCTTAAAAATCAGTAATCTCAACTTCGGTTCCGCATTCCCTGAGCAGCTCTATAAGGTCCGCCGTCTTCATGCAGACCGTCGCGGAATTATCGCAGGGGTGAACGGAAATGAGCCCGTCCTCTCTGCAAAGGTCGCTGTCTATGAAAAACTTCACCGCGCAGGCTTTGTCGTTTAAAAGGCCCAAAGGGGTCACCGCCCCCGGCTCCACACCGAGATATTTAAAAAGATCTGCGTCCGATGCGAAGGAAAGACTTCTTGTGCCGTGTTTTGCCCTGAACGCCTTAAGGTTTACCCGCTTATCGCCTTTTACCGATATGAGGTAGTAGTTGCGCTTTTTGTCGTCCCTGACGAAGAGATTCTTGGCGTCGGACTCAGGGTAGGGCAGCTCGAGACGCCCGGCCTCCTCCATATTGTACACCGGCTCGTGTTCGGTTATGACGCGCCAGAAGCCGCGTTTTTCAATCATATCGTAAATAGACTGTTTATCCATGATAAAGGGAAAAATCCTTTTGAAATGTGATTTCAATCGGTGTCGGTAAGCCGATTATATCATAAAATGCGGAAATATGTACAGCTGTATGCCTTGACAAAATTTGCAGTAGAGTAGTAAAATAATTTGCAGTGAGGTTAGCATAAACTAACGAAAATAAAAAGAAGCGAACTATAGCGAAATTAGACTAACTATAGTGCGCGGAACGAAACAAAAAAGGGAGGGCAGCTATGAAACAGCACAGATTCTGGGCATGGGCCGCAGTTGCGTGTTTTGCAATGGCTATGATGACCGGATATAAGAGGAAGTAAGTTAAGAAGTAAGTGAGAATGGAGGAAAAGTAAAATGAAAATTGATGTGAAAAAGGATCAGGTAGGACTTTTTGCAGGAGGCTTGCTTCTCGGAACGGCAGGAATAAAGCTTTTGTCCAGCAAAGACGCAAAGAAAATATACACCAAGTGCACAGCCGCGTTTTTACGGGCAAAGGCCAGCATAATGAAAACCGTGACCACGATTCAGGAAAACGCAGAGGATGTTCTTGCCGGTGCAAAGCAGATAAATGAAGAGCGCGAGGCAGAGGAATCTTCGGCTGCGGTTTCGGAGGCCGAGTAGGGTCTGAAGGCTGACGGTAATATGAGATTCTTAATTAAAGATGAAATAAAGGGCCGCATCAGGTTCAATCTTGGAAGAACCTCTCTGACTTATCGGGAAGCGGACATTTTCCGCGACCGTATGATGAAGGCCGAGGGAGTTAAAAAGGTGACTGTGTATGAGCGGACTGGCGATGCGGCAATCGTGTTTACGTGCAGCAGGGAAGAGATAATTGCCTGTATCCGGAGATTCAGCTTTGAAACGGAGGATGTTTCCGACACAGTTCTTTATGACAGCGGAAGGCAGCTGAACTCATACTACAGAGAGAAGCTGATTGAAAAGGTGATTTTTCGGTATGCGAAGAAGCTTTTTTTGCCGTATCCGGTAAGAGCTGCCGTAACCGCTGTAACCGCCGTACCCTACATTCTAAAGGGAATCAGATGCCTCGCAAAGGGGAAGCTTGAAGTACCGGTGCTGGACGCTGTGGCAATCTCGGCTTCTCTTGCCAGGAGAAGTTTTGAAACGGCCGGTTCGGTAATGTTCCTGCTGGGAGTAGGAGAACTTCTGGAGGAGTGGACTCACAAAAAATCCGTGGGAGATCTGGCAAGGAGTATGTCGCTTAAGGTCAACAAAGTGTGGCTCAGAACCGGAGAAGGAGATATTCTCGTTCCGGCTGACGAGGTGAAGCCGGATGATATAGTGGTAGTTCGCATGGGGAATGTGATACCCTTCGATGGTACCGTAGAATCGGGAGAAGCGATGGTAAACCAGTCTTCCATGACCGGAGAATCCCTGCCCGTCAAAAAAGAGGCAGGCGGCTACGCATACGCCGGGACCGCGGTGGAAGAGGGCGAAATAACAATAAAGGTAAGAGAAACTAAAGGCTCCACCAGGTATGAGAAGATAGTGTCTATGATAGAGGAAACCGAAAAGCTTAAATCGGAATCCGAAAGCAGGGCGGAGCATATTGCGGACAGACTGGTACCGTACACTCTGGCGGGCACAGTGCTTACGTATCTCCTTACCGGAAACGTCACTAAGGCGCTGTCCGTCCTTATGGTTGACTTTTCCTGCGCTCTTAAACTTGCTATGCCGGTATCGGTACTGTCTGCCATTCGCGAGGCGGGACGATACGATATAATGATAAAAGGCGGCAAATACATGGAAGCAGTTGCATGCGCCGACGTGGTGGTGTTCGATAAAACGGGAACTCTTACGAAAGCGCAGCCGGTGGTAAGAGAAGTCGTACCTTTCGGAGGCGGTAATCGGGACGAAATGCTACGGATTGCGGCATGCCTTGAGGAGCATTTTCCCCATTCAATGGCAAAAGCCGTAGTTGAAGGAGCGAGAATGAGAAATCTCAGTCACGCGGAGATGCACTCCAAGGTTCAGTACATCGTGGCGCACGGTATAGTTTCTGAAATAGACGGCAGGCGGGTCATAATAGGAAGTTATCACTTTGTCTTTGAAGATGAAGGATGTGTGATTCCCGAAGGAGAGAAGGAAAAATTTGACGGGATACCTTCGGATTATTCGCAGCTTTACATGGCGATAGAAGGGAGACTTGCAGCTGTAATATGCATTGAGGACCCTGTGCGCAAGGAGGCCGGAGATGTAATAAAAGGCCTGAAATCGATGGGTATAAACAATCTGGTCATGATGACAGGCGACAGCGCAAAGACTGCGGAAGCCATCGCGGCTCAGGCGGGAATTGAGGACTACTATGCAGAAGTTCTGCCGGAGGATAAGGCCCGGTTCGTTGAGAAAAAGCGGGCGGAAGGCCATACGGTTATAATG
>DXHZ01000023.1 GCA_019113145.1 Candidatus Avanaerovorax faecigallinarum | reverse complement strand
GTCGATATCCAGTCGCTTTCTCAGCTCAGGGTTCTGTGTGGCGATTCCCAGAGGACACATGCCGCTGCCGCAGATTCTGTACTGCTGACATCCCAGGGCGATCATTCCTGCCGCAGCGACCGCAACGGCGTCGGCTCCCATGGCGATGGCCTTTGCAAAGTCTGCGGAAACTCTCAGTCCGCCGGTTATGACAAGCTCAACGTCAGAGCCGACTTCGTCCAGATACTTTCTCGCTCTGTAAAGGGCAAAGAGCGTAGGCACAGTAGTGGCTTCGCGGAGGAAGTAAGGGCTTGAGCCGGTAGCTCCCCCTCTGCCGTCCACCGTCACGAAGTCGGGACCTGCGGCAAGGGCGAATTTAAGATCCGCCTCTATCCTTCCGGCGGCGATTTTGATTCCCACAGGTCTTCCCTCGGAGCGGCTTCTCAACTCGTCAACGAGAGCCTTAAGGTCTGCCTCCGTCTCGATTCCCGGAATTCTCGAAGGGCTCTGAATATCTTCTCCCGGGTTCTTGCCTCTGATTTCGGCAATTTCAGGAGTAACCTTTTCGCCCGGAAGATGTCCGCCCATTCCAGGCTTTGTGCCCTGGCCTATTTTAATTTCTATTGCGTCAGCTTTTTTGAGATTTTCGTCGGTTACGCTGTACCTGTTTGGGATATACTCAAATATGTACTTATACGCGTTCTCCATTTCCTCGGGAAGGATTCCGCCTTCACCGCTGCACTGGGCGGTCTTTGCCATTGCGCTTCCCTTTGCCAGAGCTATTTTCGCTTCGCGTGAAAGGGCGCCGAAGGACATGTGGGAGATGTACACCGGCATCTCCAGCTCCATAGGCTTTGCGGCCTTCTTTCCTATTACGGTCTTAAGGCTTACCTGTGCGTCGTCGTCAAGAGGCATAGGGTCAAGCTGAGCTCCCATGAGAAGCACGTCGTCCCAGCCCGGCATAGGCATCATGGTCGCCATGGCCGCGTCTATGGAATGTCCCGTTTCCGACATCTGGTGGATTTCCGCCATGTAGCGCATATCAGGATCCTTTCTCACCAGATTCGGGTCCACGGCAAGCTCGTTTCCGCCGGAAGCCGAAATTCCCGCTGCTCCAGCCGTACCTGCGCCGGCATCCGCTCCGTCGTCCTCTACCTTCTCGAACTCGCTCTTCGGAGCGCTGCAGAGATAGCATTCCGTCAGCTCCTCGAAGGTTATACCTTCCTTCTCTTCGTCAAAGATCCATCCACAGACCTTGCACCTGTACTTAGCCATTTTACATCCTCCTTTTCTCGGACTATCAATCTCTAAATTTCCGGCTCTATAAAAACGCTGTTTCCAAATATGTCAGCAGCTTTTATATTCAATCTCTTTCCTCTCCTCAAAATCCCCGAACATACTGTTTCTATACCCTTTCCGGTGCGCGCCGAAACGAAGGTCGGCCTGTGAAGCTTTCCGTCAAAATCGAAATCCACGCTCCAGGATTCGAGAAAATCAAGGGGTCTTTCCTTCACCATCTCTTTCACGCGAACCGCTTCATCAGCCCCCGTAACCTCCGAAAGTCCGTTTATTCTGAGGGATTTAAGCTCTATTTTAACCATTCTGTCGTCGGAAAAAGGAATTTCCTCTATTCCGGCTTCATACTTCAGGCTCAGGTTTTCCTTTTCCGGCCTGCCTTCTTCTTCATATACGCCAAAGTCGGCGCCGCAGGCCGTAAGCCTTGCCGCCGAAGTCTCCACTGCAAGGGGCCCTATGTCGCAGGCTATAAACCGTCTTCCCGTCCGCGCTGCCGCCGCGGCCAGAGTTCCGCTTCCGCTGAAGAAGTCGGCGCACAGGTCTCCTTCCTTTGTCGAGGAAAGTATGATCCTCTTAAGAAGCTCCTCCGGCTTCTGGGTTGCGTACCCGGTTCTCTCAGACGAGGTTCGCCCCACCATATCAATCTGCCACACGTCCTTCATATTCACCATGGTGTACCAGCCCACTTCGTCCCTGTACTCCTTCACTCCCTTGAACCTATAGGGCTTCAGCTGCCGGTTGTAGGATTTCTCCTGAAGGGGATAGAAAGCGTACTTCCGGCTTTTAGCGTAGACCAGTATGGTGTCGTGTTTCCTTGCAAAATGTCTGCTGCTGCTTCCGCCCGACTTGTAATTCCAGACTATCTCGTTTACAAAGTTTTCCTCTCCGAATATCTCGTCCATTATGAGCCTTGCAAAGGCTGCGGCGTGCCAGTCCAGGTGAAGCCATATGAGGCCGTCCGGTGCCAGCAGCTCTTTCATCTGCATCAGCGAGGACGTTAGCATGGAAAAGTATCCGGCCTTTCCGAAGCGCCAGTTGTCCCCGTAGACCGTGTGCCTTATGGTCTCGTTTCCCACCTTCAGCACCGCGTCGTAGTCGGCCTTTGAGAAAAAAGGCGGGTCTATGTATATCATATTTATCCTGCCGGCCATTCCCTCTCTTCTCAGAAGGGAGTCCATGACTCTTGCGTTATCGCCGTGAATGAGCATATTTTCCGGATTCTTTCCGTACTGCTCCTTCATCACGAGGCCTGCAGGCTCCGATTTCTTAAGTCTTGCGTATCTGTTCTTTCCGTTTCGGTAAGCTCTTCCCAGCTCGCCCATTACAGTCATCGTCTTTTCCTCCTGCCCCTTCTATCGTCTTCAGGGCCTGCCCTCCTGCCGCTCCTTCCCAGGAGCACCGGAATAAGATCATCTCTTTTCGCCTTTTTCAGCGCTCTTATGACCGTATCCCTGTTTTCGGGCTTTTTGTAGTGTATGAGCGCCCTCTGCATCTTCTTTTCCTCAAGGTCCTTTGCCACGTAAACCGGCTTTCCGGTAAAAGGATCCTTTTCCGCATAGTACATGCACGTTGCGAGAGTCCCCGGCGTAGGATAGAAATCCTGAGTCTGATCCGGTATGAACCCGAACTTCTTGAGGTAAAGGGCCAGCTCCACTGCGTCGTCAAGGGTGCTTCCCGGGTGAGAGCTTATGAAATACGGTATCAGATACTGCTTCTTTCCCAGCTCCTCGTTCATCTGCCTGTACTCTGCAGCAAACCGGTCGAACACTTCGGGCTCCGGTTTTCTCATATAGTAGAGAACCCTCTTCGATACGTGCTCCGGCGCCACTTTAAGGGTTCCGCTGACGTGGTCGCGGCAAAACTCCCTCATGAATTCTCTCCGGTGAGGATCCGCCATGAGATAATCGTATCTTATTCCCGACCTGATAAAGACCTTCTTCACCCCCGGCACGGCTTTCACCGCCCGGAGAACTTCTATGTAATCGCTGTGGTCAACGTCCATGCTCGGGCATACCGACGGATACAGACAGTCTTTGTTCCTGCAGACTCCCCGCTTCAGCTGGCCTTTGCACGCCGGATTTCTGAAGTTGGCCGTAGGTCCTCCCACGTCGTGAATGTAGCCTTTGAAATCGGGCTTTTTCGTCAAGGCCTCCGCCTCTTTCCTTATGGATTCGATGCTCCTCGACCTGACCTGGCGTCCCTGGTGGTACGTCAGCGCGCAAAAGCTGCAGCCTCCGAAGCACCCGCGGCTGGAGACTATGGAAAACTTTACTTCCTTCAAAGCCGGCACTCCGCCGTCTTTGTCATATGACGGGTGGGCCTCGTTTTCAAAGGGCAGCTCGTACACGTCGTCAAGCTCCTGCCTTGTAAGGGGCGGCTGGGGCGCGTTCTGAACCACGTATACCGAGTCCGTATATTTTTCCGCAAGCCTTTTTCCGCTTATGTCATCGTTGTTTCTGTACTGGAGGGCAAAGCTGTCGCAGTACCTGTCCCTGCTCTCCGACACCTCGTCAAAGGACGGAAGAAATACGGTTTCTCCGTCGTCTTCGGGTCTCGTTCCCTTATAGCAGGTTCCCCGTATCCACGTGATATCCTTCACATCTATACCTGAAGCCAAGGCCTCCGCAATTTCTATAACCGCCCTCTCTCCCATTCCGTATATGAGAATGTCGGCTTTGGCATCGAGAAGCACGGAGCGGCGAACCCTGTCGCTCCAGTAGTCGTAGTGGGCAAGACGCCTTAAGCTGGCTTCTATTCCGCCGATTATTACCGGAACGTCTTTATACGCTTCCCGGGCTCTGTTGCTGTATACTATTACCGCTCTGTCAGGACGCTTTCCCGGCTTTCCTCCCGGCGAGTATTCGTCCGTCTTTCGGCGGCGTTTGAACACCGAGTAGTTGTTCACCATGGAATCCACCGCTCCGCCGTTTATGAGAAATCCCAGGCGCGGTCTTCCGAACCGTTTGAAATCGTCGGCCGATTTATAGTCAGGCTGAGCCAGAACCGCAACCCGGTACCCAAACCTTTCAAGAAGCCTTCCTATGATAGCCGTCCCGAAGGTGTGATGATCTACGTATGCGTCGGCGGTGACGAGGACGAAATCCGCTTCGTCCCAGCCTCTCTCTTCCATATCTTTTCTGCTTACGGGTAGAAACATTAAAAAATCTCCCTCTTCAAAAATGCTCGCTTTGTAAAAAGAGCGCAGCCATAAGCCGCGCTCAGAACAACGTGTCTATCTCTGACCTTTATCGTATGGAATTCCTTCCGCCTTAGGCGCTCTGGATTTCTTGGACGTGAATGCCAGAACTATGAGAGTGATAAGGTAAGGAAGAAGTCTGTAAACGTAAGGACTTATTCCTATCTCCGCAAGCATATACACGCCGTCTCCGTTGATGTCAAGGGTCGCGTATGTGGCCGCTATGCACTTGAACAGTCCGAAGAGTATGCCTCCGAGAGCCACGTTCAGCGGAGTCCAGTTACCGAATATCATTACGGCAAGGGCAAGGAATCCGTAGCCTGCAACCTCTCCGGTAGCTGCGCAGTTGGAGGTGGTAAGAGCGTAGGTGAATCCGCCTGCTCCCGCCAGGAATCCTGAAATGGTGGTTCCTATGTATCTCATCTTATATACGTTGATTCCCAGGGAATCGGAAGCCTGCGGGTTCTCACCGCAGGAACGCAGTCTCAGTCCGAATCTTGTCTTGTAGAGTATTACGGACAGAACCACGAATATAATGATGCACAGGTACGTCGTAATGTATACCTTATTTAAGAACAGGTTTCCGAAGAACCCGAACTCGTAATCCCTGTCGTATCCGAAGGTGGTCGGCTTTATCATAAACCAGCTTGCAGAATCTCCCGTAAACATTCTCAGTACGTTCTGCTGAGCTATCATGGTTATGAAGAAGAGTACGATAGCAGGAGCCAGCATGTTGAGGGCCGTACCGCCTATGGTCTGGTCTGCCTTAAGGGTGATTGCCGAAAAGGACAGAAGCAGGGAGAACAGCGCTCCGCAAACGGCGGCCACCAGGAAGGCAAGAAGCACGAGAAGCTGTCCCTGCTCCTGGGTAAAGGTCTGATTTTCCTGCATGGTCCTTACGAAGAGGACGCCTATAAAGGCTCCGAATATCATGATACCTTCAAGAGCCAGGTTGATTACGCCGCTTCGCTCTGCAAATATTCCTGCAAGGGCCACTATCATAAGGGGAATAGCGTAAATCATCGTCTGCTGTATTAAAAATACCATTACTTATTCCCTCCTTCCTCTTCCGCCGTAGCGGGTTCGGAGTCATCCGCCTCAACCTGCATCGCCGCTTCCGCCGCAGCCTTCTGGGCTTCGAGCAGCGCCGGATCAGGTTCATCATTGACGTTGGTATCGCCGGTCTTTCTGCCTTTTCTTCCGATAACCTGCTTTACTATCATGGCAAATGCGCTTAAGTAAACGATGGAAGCAATGATTATGTCCGCTATGTACTCGTTATACGCAGTAAGAGACTTAATCATGAGTCCGTCTATATTCAGAAGAGACATGAATGCGCCCGCAAATATTACTCCTATCGGATGATTGGATGCAAGGAGCGCTACCGGTATTCCGTTAAATCCTTCCGAAGGAAGAGACATGTAGGTGGACCAGTAGAACTCGGTGTGACCTGACAGGTAGTAGAGAGATGCTCCCGCGCCTGCAAGGCCTCCCGCTATGGCCATGGATGCTATTATGCTGGCTTTGTCGTTGATGCCCGCATACTTTGCCGCATGGCGGTTGCTTCCGCACGCTTTCAGCTTGTATCCGAAGGTTGTCTTTGTCATCAGTATGTATATGAGTATGGCTATGATTATAGCTATCACTATTCCGCCGTTGACCTGGGATCCCGGAAACAGCTTGTCGAGACCCATCTTGGCAGTCTCCACACCGTTGGAAGCCGTGGTCTTTATATATCCTATCTTTCCCGCTTCATCGCTGTTTTTGAGATAATCCCTGGCGTCGAAAAACCAGGTTACAAGATTGGCGGCAATCCAGTTGGTCATGATGCAGGTGATAACCTCGTTTATGTTAAGGGTCGCCTTGAGAAGCCCCGGGATCGCACCCCAGAGAGCTCCAGCTATTATTCCTGCACCGAAGGCGAATATCCATACTAACCATGCCGGAATGGTTTCCGTAGGCATAACAAGAGCCACATAAAGGGTTGCCGCAGTACTCATAAGGTACTGGCCTGGAGCTCCGATATTGAAAAGTCCGGTTTTAAAGGCAACCGCAACGGAAAGTCCGGTCATGATAAGAGGAATTCCTCTAAACAGCATGTTTCCGAAATTTACCGGGTTGAATCCGAATGTCAGCTGGTTATCCACTCTTCCCGTGCTGAAAAGTCCGAAGAACACCAGCTTCACGCCTTCTATCATACCCTTGGTGCTTATCTCTTCTCTGGTAAGACCCACAAATATGATTATGAGCATACCTACGATGAGACCTATGAGTATGGATATGAGGGCCGAGGCTATGCTCTGAAATCCCGCCGTGGAGTAAAATTTCTGCTTTCCCGTCTTAGGATCTACCTTGTACATTACTCCACCTCCTTATCCTGCCTCTTTGCGCCGGCCATGTAAAGACCCAGCTCCTGAGGGTTGGTCTTTTCGGGATCCAGTTCTCCCACTATCTCACCCTCGTACATAACGAGGATTCTGTCGGACAGGCTCATTACCTCGTCCATTTCAAGGGATACGAGAAGAACAGCTCTTCCCCTGTCACGCTCTGCAACGAGCTGCTTATGTATGTGCTCTATGGCTCCCACATCCAGACCTCTCGTCGGCTGAACGGCTACCACCAGCGGCTCATCCCTGTCAAGTTCTCTGGCTATGATGGCCTTCTGCTGATTTCCGCCGGACATGCTCCTTACCACGGTGACAGGTCCCTGTCCGCTTCTCACGTCGTACTCGTCGATGAGCCTTTCGGCGTACTTCCTGACGGCTCCGAACTTAATGAATCCGTCTTTCTGGAATTCCTTTTCTCTGAACTTCTGGAGAACCAGATTCTCCTCCAGAGTAAAGTCGAGGATGAGGCCGTGCTTATGCCTGTCCTCTGCAATATGGCTCATTCCTGCAAGGCTTCTCTTTCTTATGCTTGCCCCGGAAATATCCTGCCCGCAAAGGGTGATCTTTCCCGAACTTGCCTTTTCAAGGCCGGTAATTCCGTAAACCAGCTCGCTCTGACCGTTGCCGTCGATACCGGCGATACATACTATCTCTCCGCCTCTCACATCGAAAGATACGTTCTTAACCGCATCGTTCTTATGAAGCCTGGACGGAACCGTAAGATTCTCCACGGAGAAGATAACATCTCCCGGCTCAGCCGGTTTCTTTTCTATTTCAAGCTGCACCGGACGACCTACCATCATGGTGGAAAGTTCCTGTTTGGTCACGTCCTTCGTGTTTACCGTGCCTACGCACTTACCCTTATGAAGGACTGTTACTCTGTCGGAAACGGCCATTATCTCGTTCAGCTTATGGCTTATGAAGAGTATGGATTTTCCCTCTCTGGCAAAGCCCCTCATTACCTCCATAAGCTCGTCTATCTCCTGCGGAGTCAGAACGGCGGTAGGCTCGTCGAATATGAGAATCTCATTTTCTCTGTAGAGCATCTTAAGTATTTCGACGCGCTGCTGCATTCCCACTGTAATATCTTCTATCTTGGCATCTATGTCTACCTTAAGTCCGTACTTCTCGGACAGCTCAAGGACTCTCTTTCTGGCTTCTTTCTTCTGTAAAAATCCGAGCTTAGTAGTCTCGGCGCCTAATATGATGTTGTCTAAAACGGTGAACACGTCGATCAGCTTAAAATGCTGATGCACCATTCCTATTCCAAGGGCGGTGGCGTCGTTAGGATTATGTATCCTGACCTTCTGTCCGTCCTTCAATATTTCGCCTTCTTCAGGCTGATAAAGTCCGAATAAAACACTCATAAGAGTGGACTTGCCCGCTCCGTTTTCACCGAGCAGGGCGTGTATTTCTCCTTTTTTCAGCTGGAGGGTTATGTCGTCATTGGCAACAATTCCGGGAAACTCTTTCCTGATGTGCCTCATTTCTATTACGTATTCTGACATAGCATCTTCCCTGTTCTCTTTAGATTTTCGGATGAAATCACCCTGTATAACGTCTATCCTATAATCCGCAAAAAGGGGGATAAACTCCCCCTTTTCAAAACGGATTAACTAAGCCTTACAGCTTATTTAACAAATGTAATGTGCTCCCAATCAAGAGTGCTTGGATCAGCAACTTCCTCGTTGGAAATCTCTACTTCGCCGCTCTTAACCTTCTCAAAGAGAGCGTTGTAGTCATCAACGGTCCATCCTTCAAGCATCCAGGTATCGGTAGGGATTCCTACTCTGTCGTCAGCTGCTCCGAGAGTTGTAACCGTTCCGCCGAAGCCTTCCCACTCACCATCGTAATGTTTTCCGATAGAATCCATAGTGGAACCTGCAAGGTCCTTCATAGCGGAAGTGATAACAGTATCGGACTGACCGGACTGGTCAACGTCTACGCCGATGATAGCGCCGTTATTGGCTGCTGCCGCCTCGGTACCGGACTGGAACATGGAACCGCCGGAAACGAATACAACCTCAGTACCTGCTTCATACCAGCCCTTAAGCATAGCCGTAAGGTCCGGAGAAGCGGAGAATGTATCGCCGTATTCCCAGCTGTATCTCATCTCAACGTCAACGTCCTTCTCTGCTGCTGCAGCTTCAACGCCCTGAACATATCCGTATCCGTATCTGATGCAGGCAGGGTTGGCTCCGCCGCCGCCGCCGGAGAATCCGAGCTTGGTAAAGCCGTCCATTACTGCTGCATAGCCGGCAAGGTAACCTGCCTGCTCTTCCTTATAGTTTACGGAAGCAATGTTGTCGTATCCTTCGATAGCTCCATCGATGAAGATGAAGTGTACGTCAGGGAAATCCTCAGCAGCCTGCTTTAAAGCTTTTTCCTGAAGGAATCCTGCTGCTACGATTACCTCAGCGCCGGAATCGGCAGCCGCCTTCATTGCATCGTATCTGTCAGCATCGGTTGCAGCCTGGTCGTTGGCAGGCTGATAGTACTTGTAGGACTTGCCGTTCTCGGAAGCATATCCCTTAACGCCGTTCCATGTGAACTCGTTGAAGGACTGGTCCTTAAGAGCGCCTACGTCAGTGATGAATGCTATCTGATACTTTCCGTCCTCAGACTCCATGGTGTCAGGAATGGAATTGTAATCGATAGCGCCGCTTTCAGCGGTAGTGCCGCCCTGCTCATCAGTGCCGGCATCTTCATTCTTGTCTCCGCCGCATGCGGTGAATGCGAATACCATTGCACCGATGAGCAGAACTGAAATAAACTTTTTCATGTTTTCCTCCTAACCTTTCTTAAAAAGAATACATTGAAATTATATAACAAACTGGAGTAAATTTAAAGCATTTTTTACATATGCGTCACCATTCGTTCACGCCGTTTTCTCTCAGAAAATATTAAACCGGGCGGAACCATGAGTTCCGCCCGCAGCATATGAATTCACATTATTCGTACTTGAAATCGTTTACGAACATAGTTCCGTCGTTATTAACCACAACACCCTGAAGCTGTTCGTTATATGCGGAATATGTCACGTCGCTGTAGAGAGGAATAATGTTTACATTCTTAAACATTATGTCTATCTGTATGTCTCCTACCTTCTTAGTTCTCTCCTCGGAGTCGATAGTCTCCGCAGCATCCTTTACCGCTGCATAATATGCGTCATCGTTTCCGGTAGCGTTCTGGTCATACCAGCATCCGTTGAGAACCAGCATAGGTTCAGCCCATCCCATAGTCTCTATTCCGGTATCATAATCATCGCTGTTTATGTACTCGTAGATGTAGTTCCAGTCTACAGACTCGATATTGACCTTGATTCCGTACTCTTTCAGCTGATTCTGAAGTCCCTGAGGGATTATGTTCTCATCAGTTCTGGTGTAATATGTGAACTCGAGGATCTGACCGTCCTTATCCAGGTATCCGTCACCGTCCGTATCCTCCCATCCTGCTTCTTTAAGCAGTCTCTGTCCCTCTTCAGGGTCGTTTGCCAGATTTTCCATGAAGTAATCCTTGGCTTCCTGAGAGAAGTTCTGAACGGTATCGAATATCATGGAGTATGCAGGAACCGCAGCTCCTTCGGTCGGTTCACAGAGAGCGTCTCTGTCAATGAGAAGCACTATGGCCTTACGCACGTTGATGTCAGAAAGGACAGGGCTGTCCTCGTTCATCTCGAAGAACTCTATATTAGGATAGGTAGTGTTGATAAGGGTAACCCCTTCAACTTCCTCAAGCTCCAGCTTCTGATCGCTTGACAGGCTGCATATGAAGTCTACATTTCCCGCCTTGAGATCTTCGATTGCGGTAAAGTCCTCAACGTTGAACCTGATAACCACTTCATCGAAGTAAGGCGCACCCTGGTTTTCAACCAGCGGGTTATTCGTCTTATAGCCTTCATTCTTTGTGAGCTTTACCTCGGTAGCAGACACATAGTCTTCCGGGCTTGCGAGATAATAAGGTCCGTAAGGATGAGATCCCCACATGAGCTCTTCTGTAGTCATGGAATCCAGCTCATCCTTGTCGATGATGCACATAAAGTCCGCACACATATAGTAGAGCATGTCGGAACGGAACTGGGACAGAGTGAGGGTAATCTGTCTGCCGTCTATGCTCATATCGGTAATATTGCTGTATCCGTCGGCATACGGGCTTACCTCAAGTCCGTGCTCGATGGATGCAACTATATCCTCAGGCTCTACCTGTTCGCCTGTGGAGTAGTACATTCCTTCCGGAACATTAAACGTAGCCGTCTTTCCGTCTTCGCTTACAGTCCAGTCGGTGCATACGCCGTCGACCATTTCGTTGGTTTCAGAATCCCACGTAAAAAGCGGTGTGGAAGCCATTCCCTGCATTCCGCCGCTGGAATCCAGCTGATATGTGTCGATGCCGTACCATTCGCTGTCGATGATGACGAGCTTGCTGTTGTCCTTGGAAGCCGCTTCATTTCCGCCGCCTCCGCATGCTGCCAGGCTGAACACCATGGCAGCAGCCATTCCCAAGGCAAGAATCTTCTTTTTCATGGTTTACCTCCTTCTTCGGCTCCGTTACGCCGAAGTTCTGATTATGCTATGAGGTAATTATACACCGCCCGGCTGTGTTTCGCTATATTTTTCTGTGAATTTTGTATACTCTCAAAGTTTCAACAGTGCTTCTTATTATTCTTGCCGTGAGCCCCCAGACTATGCGCCCCTCCGTCTCGTACACCGGAATTTCCCACTTCCCCGTGCGCCATTTATAATCCGGCGGAATGCTGACCCTTTCATAAGGGAAGACCGTCGGATGAAAATCTACAGGTTCAGTATATATCTCAGGTTCGTTTTCCATGAAATATGACAGAGGCAGCAGGAAGACTTCCCCCACCTCAGCGCCGTTAGGCCTGATTCTTTCAAAAGCCTCATAATCTATGAATCCGATTCTGGAGAAAATCGTATAATTTGCGTATCCGTAAAGGGTATTTCCTTCCCCGATCAGCTCAATGTCATCTGGACCGATGCCCAGTTCTTCCACCGTCTCCCTCACAGCACACTGTTCCGGAGTTTCAGCGCCTTCCATTCTTCCTCCGGGAAGGCAGATTTCACCCGGATCAGCTTTAATATCCTCGGATCTTTTTTCCAGGAGAATAAACATCTCTCCCTCCTTTTCCACCAGGGGAACGAGAACAGTGTAAAACCTGTGCATTCCTACGGGATTCGCCCGATGATTCTCGAAAACCTTTCTTATGAACTCTTTATCCGTTTTCATGATCTATGCCTCCTCAGACAAAAACGAAAAAACGACCGTCGAGCCTTACGCTGCAACGACCGTCCTTTACAATGGTGCCCAGACTCGGAATTGAACCAAGGACACGGGGATTTTCAGTCCCCTGCTCTACCTACTGAGCTATCTGGGCACAAAACATATTAAGTGAAATGGTGGGCCATCGGGGACTTGAACCCAGGACCTGCCGGTTATGAGCCGGACGCTCTGACCAACTGAGCTAATGGCCCCTATTACACAAATGGTCGGGGTGGCAGGATTTGAACCCGCGGCCCACTGGTCCCAAACCAGTTGCGCTACCAAACTGCGCTACACCCCGATATTATTTTTTAGAAATTGGCAGGGGCAGTAGGATTCGAACCCACGGCACGTGGTTTTGGAGACCACTGCTCTACCAACTGAGCTATACCCCTAGATAAAATGGCGGAGAAGATGGGATTCGAACCCATGCGGCCCTAATAACGAACCCTAACGGTTTAGCAAACCGTCCTCTTCAGCCACTTGAGTACTTCTCCAAGGCTTGCGGTATGCGATATGAGTGAGAGTATCCTGGCGGAGAGGGTGGGATTCGAACCCACGGTCCCTTTCGGAATCACTGGTTTTCAAGACCAGCTCCTTAAACCACTCGGACACCTCTCCCCGATGGTTGTTAGTAACAAATGGTGACCCATCGGAGATTCGAACTCCGGACACCTTGATTAAAAGTCAAGTGCTCTGCCGACTGAGCTAATGGGTCAAATAACTCCTCTGGCTGGGGTAGCAGGACTCGAACCTACGAATGACGGAGTCAAAGTCCGTTGCCTTACCACTTGGCGATACCCCAATGTCATCAAGTAAAATTGGTGAGCCCACAGGGATTCGAACCCCGGACACACGGCTTAGAAGGCCGTTGCTCTATCCAGCTGAGCTATGAGCCCACACTAAATTTGAAAAAATGGAGCGGATGATGAGAATCGAACTCACGCCATCAGCTTGGAAGGCTGAGGTTCTACCATTGAACTACATCCGCATAATTGGAGCGGAAGACGAGATTCGAACTCGCGACCCTCGCCTTGGCAAGGCGATGCTCTACCCCTGAGCCACTTCCGCACATGATTTAGAAAATTGGTCGAGGGAGATGGATTCGAACCATCGAAAGCTCAGCTAACGGATTTACAGTCCGCCCCCTTTGGCCACTCGGGAATCCCTCGAAATAGTTTTTCCAAATCTAGTCCTGTTATTTTACCTGACGCCGGGTACGCACCGGCAGGCGATATTTTTATTTACTGGAGCTGGCGGAGGGAATCGAACCCCCAACCTGCTGATTACAAATCAGCTGCTCTACCGTTGAGCCACGCCAGCATGCGCTTTTAATAAAATTGGCGACCTGGAACGGGCTCGAACCGTCGACCTCCAGCGTGACAGGCTGGCATTCTAACCAACTGAACTACCAGGCCGCGACTGAATAATGGTGGGCGTTATAGGGCTCGAACCTATGACCCTCTGCTTGTAAGGCAGATGCTCTCCCAGCTGAGCTAAACGCCCGCATCGTCCATCGTATCACGTTGACACGCTATGACAGTTTACCATATCTACTCAGCTGTGTCAAGGTTTTCATTAATTTTTTCCAGCTCTTAACGAAACCTTAACAGTAACTCAGCTCTATTAATCTATCATAAATGAATTTGGTTGTCAAGACGAAATCGAAGACGAAGTTTGTTTTTTTGGAGAAACTTCGTCCTCGATGACTATGCATATCCGTCCCGATTCTATTTCGTTTTTCGACCTCTTCTCAGAACCATACCCGCTCTTGCGCCGGTATGCGCGCCTTCCTCCGCCGTCAGAACTCCGTTCACGTACACCTTCTTTATTCCTCTGCACGCAGTCATCGGTCTGTCATAGGTAGGGGTATCCTCCAGGCTGTCAAGATCAAAGAGAACCAGATCGGCCATAAACCCTTCCTTGACCAGACCTCTGTCAGACAGTCCCATTCTCGCTGCGGGCATAGCCGTCATTTTTCTCACGGCCTCTTCTACAGTAAACAGCTTTCTGTCTCTTGCATAGTGAGCAATTACCCGCGGAAAGGTTCCATAGTTTCTCGGATGAGGCATGCCGTTATAGTTCAGACTGATTGCCTGTCCGTCAGAGCCTGTCATAACATAAGGCTTTTTCATTATGAACTCAACCTCTTCTTCACAGATTCCGTAGTTTATCTCTCCGGTTCTGTCACCCGAATCCACTACTATATCAAAGCATGCATCTGCACAGCTTACTCCTCTGGTCTCTGCAATTTCCGCTATACTCTTTCCCACCGTCCATCCGAACTTTTCGCTTGCCGTGCTTGAAATGACAATTTTATCCCATCTGCCCCTGTGACTTTTCTCAACTTCTTCATTTATCCGTTTTCTCGTTTCCGGATCTCTCAGCCTTCCAAGGAGTGCGCCTACCCCACCCTCAAAGGCCCAGTCAGGCGCGTTGGAATCCAGAGACGTTGCAGAAGCGCAGTACGGATACTGGTCGCACTGTACGTCCAGTCCTCTTTCTCTGGCCTTTTCAATCATTTCCGTTGTCGCCCCGCTCTTTCCCCAGTTCTCTTCTCTGAGGATTTTGTGGTGGCATATCTGAAGCGGCACACCGGCTCTTTTCGCCACTTCTATCGCTTCGGCAACCGCCTCTTCCACCTCGCCGCTCTCACTTCTCATGTGAGTCTCGTAAAATGCTCCGTAGTCGTTTAAAACGGTGCAGAGTTCAGCCATTTCATCGGTGGCCGAAAAAACTCCCGGAGGATATATGAGACCGCTGGAAAGGCAGAACGCCCCGTCTTCAAGAGATTCGGACAGAAGTTCCTTCATTGTCTCCATCTCGTCCTCTGAAGGCTTCCTGTCATCGAATCCCATGGCCGCTATTCTGAGAGTTCCATGGCCCGCAGCCGACGCAAAATTAACGGACGGTTTTACATTTTCAACGGCGTCCAGAAACTCTCCCATAGAGTTCCAGTCGTATGTCAGATCACCTACATAATCTGCGAGAAGCCTTTTCTTCTCCGGATCCCGGCTTACCGGAGCAGCCGAAATACCGCAGTCGCCTCCAAGCTCTGTAGTTACACCCTGAAGAATCCTGCTCTCCGCAGCCGGATAATCGAATATGGTGGTGTCGCTGTGTGAATGAATGTCGATGAAACCCGGCGCCAGGTAAAAATCTCCGCAATCTACGGTTTCTTCGGCTTCTGAATCTGCACATCCCTTTCCGACAAATGCGATTTTACCGTCCTTAACCCCTACGTCAGCCCTTCTCCACGGGCTTCCGGTGCCGTCTATGAGACGGCAGTTTTTAAAAAGCAGATTGTACTTCATGGCCTTTATTCTCCCTTTGTCAAACGGATATAATAAAAAAGATACTGCTGCGCTATTCCGCCCAGATCTCCGAACCTTTCGTCCGCAAATTTCGCCATCCCCTTTACATCCTTTTCATCGAAGCCGTACATTTCACTCATGACCCGTCTTACCCATACGTCTACAGGAAAGCTGGAGAGATTATGAAGTCCGAAAAGGCTTATACAGTTGGCAACCTTCGGCCCTACGCCGCAGAGAGCCGCAATCTGCTCGTAACTTTCCGGAAGTCCTCTTTCCTTCACCATCCTTGCGGTCTTTATAAGGTACGGCGCTCTGTAGCCGAGACGCACGGGAGCGAGGTCTTCAGCCTCCATGGAAGCGAGTTTCTCCACTGAAGGAAGTCCGTAAACCGCCTCGCCTCTGTAATCCTCAAGCCTTTCTCCTGCCAGAGCTGCAAGCTTCTCAATACACCCCTTTATCCTTGGAATATTGTTGTTCTGTGAAATTATGAAGGAAACTATGGTCTCCCACAAGTCCTGCTTCAGTATCCTTATCCCGCTTCCCCTTTTCACAGCCTCCTTCATCACGGGATCTTCTCTCGACAGCTCTTCCTTAATCAGACCGTAATCCCTGTCCATATCGAAGTAACTGCGCCATATTTTTTCATAATCCTCTTCCGTGGCATTTTCTATGATAAGTCTGCCCTTATCGATTCTGCCGCTTTCCACGCAGTCAAGTCTTACGGTAACCGTCTTTCCCATTGCCGTACCTGTATAAGCTCCGTCCGGCTGCCGGTTCCACCTGAAGCACTGTCCGCAGTCAAATATGTGTTCCGGATTAAAGTCCCTTACATTTTCTATGATATACTCGTTCATATTCTCCTCTAAACTACGGCTTTTATTTCTACGTCCAGCCTGACCACATTGAAGGCGGTCATGGTCTCTATTACTTCTGTCAGCTTCCGCTGAAATTCTTCCGCCACATCCCATATTCGGCACATTCTGTCTATGGATATGGAAACTTTCAGCATCAGGTTATCGGGCGCCGTGTTCTCATAAACATTTATTACGTCCGTTACGCCCTTTGTCTCCTCTCCGACGCACACGGCTATATCAGTAAGCACCGTATCCGATATAAAAAACTCCCCCATATAGCTGAAGGTGGGACGAACAACGGTTTTCTCCCCTGCTCCGCTTTTTCCCGTAACGCTTCTTTCCTTGAATATACGCATCGGGTCGAGAAAATATCCGGCAAAGTCACGCTTAAGCTGCAGGGTCGGAACAGGTATTACGTGCTTTCCCTGGCCGTGGCGCTGCTTGTCAGCCAGATTTCTTTCCTCTTCTGTGGTAATATCTTCGATGTATATACGCTCGGATACCGGCGGAAGCTCCAGACGGGCGCTTATTTTGTCCGTCATCCGGTCGGATGTTCCTATGATGAGCAGTGTGTCCGGCTTAAGCTTCCGGATTCTCCTCTTTACGCTTTCCGCATGTTCATCGTCGGTGAACAGGGCCGTCTTTATGGCTCCGACCATGGTTTTCTGACGCTTTGCGGAAATGCCCGCCTCAACGCGGTCATGGTAAATGAAAAGCCCGTCGTCTATTATGCTTTCTATTCCTTTTTCGCTGCAAAGGCTGATGGCCTGGAATGATTTTCCCGTGCCGCTTTTGCCCGTCAGTGAGTAAACTTTCATCTTTACTTATTTCTGCCCTTCTGTTATAATAATAGCGAATTTAATGACTCGGCTAAAAGGAGGAAACAACAATGGCTTACAAAATTACTGATGCTTGCATTAGCTGTGGCGCATGCGCTGCTGAATGTCCTGTAGAGGCTATCTCCGAAGGTGATGGTCAGTACGTAATCGACGCTGACAAGTGCATCGACTGCGGAGCTTGCGCAGGAACATGCCCTGTTGACGCACCTGTTGAAGGTTAATATAATCCGTCAATAAGAAAAATGAGATGAGGCTGTGCCAGTTAAGGTCAGCCTCGTTTTATTTTACTGTTTCTCGCTTTCGCCGGTATGCGCCGTTCTCTTATGTATGTCGTTCATGTGGTATGCCAGCGCATGGAGGCTGTCGGAAAGATGAACATTCTCAATGGCCACATGAGGCGGAACTTCGATGTCCGTAGGCGCAAAGTTCCAGATTCCCTTGACTCCCGCAAAGGAAAGCTTATCCGCTACCTCCTGGGCGTTTTTCTCGTCCACGCAGATTATTCCTATGTCTATATTCTCGTTCTCCACATACTCCACTATATCCTCGTAGTCGTATATCTTAAGTCCGTCTATTTCCTTTCCTATAAGAGACGGTTTCACCTCAAAGGCTGCGCAAACCTTGAACCCGGTCTTGTGAACCTTGGTGTACTTGATTATGGCCTGTCCCAGATTTCCAGCGCCCAGTATTACCATTCTGTATTCCCTGTCCAGTCCCAGTATGGCGCTTATCTCGTCGTAAAGTCCCTCTACGCTGTATCCGTACCCCTGCTGTCCGAATCCGCCGAAGTTATTCAGATCCTGTCTGATCTGTGATGCGGTATATCCTATGAGATTGCTGAACTCTTTGGAGGAGATCTTTTCTACTCCCTTTTTCCTCAGTTCGTATAGGTAGCGGCGGTATCTCGGAAGCCTCTTTATTACAGCATTAGAGATTTTCGCATTTTTCTTCATAGTCGTCCGATCCTGTCCTTTCTGAATTAAAGGTTTTCTGTATTCATAAAAACCCGCCAGACGAAGCTGACGGGTTTACAAGTCATCTGAGCCGCGCCTCGTCCGTTATTCAACGTGCGCGTCTACGTACTTAATGAGGTCGTTTACAGTCTGGAATTTCTCTGCCTCTTCATCAGGAATTTCAATTCCGAACTCCTCTTCAATAGCCATGATAATCTCTACGGCATCGAGGGAGTCTGCCTCCAGATCCTTCATGAGATTAGTGTCTATGGTAACCATGGACTCATCTACAGAAAGCTGCTCCATGATTATCTCTCTTATTTTTTCAAAAGTAGTCATTTTCAAAACCTCCACAATGTAAGTCTTTCAGCCGGGCCGTCGTCATAAGCACAGGCCTTAATAATTACATTCTTTATTATAGTCAAGGGGCTTTGTTATTGCAAGAGATTTTTTATTTCCTGTGCATTCGCACTATGCACAGCTTTTAGTAAGCCCCTGGAGCCTTGGTTTACGGCTTATGGTTCGATGGTTTGACCTCGACGCCGAAATCAGCGGTACCTGTCAAGGCATTTTTTTACCAAACGCATGTCACTGCACAAAAAGGTCAAGGATTTTATCACGCCCTGCGCAAATTCTCTTGACCTCTTGCTTTCGATGTCCATGAAAGGTCAAACTTTACCTTGACCTTATGCCCATATCTCCACAGACCGGTCAAATTCTCCGCTTTTACTCTTTTTCCCCCCCGGGGCTTTTCAAAGTTCAGGGTAAAACCAAGGGACATCAGGCCCTTGCGATGCCGTCATGTCCCTTCGGTTTAAATTCTGTTCAGTTTCAGCCGGGCTGCGCCGAAAAGTCAGTCGCAAACTCCCCGGTGTCGCCTGATCTTATTTTGCTTCTTTTGCACTGATGGCTGCGTGTGCGGCCGCAATTCTCGCTACAGGTACTCTGAACGGTGAGCAGGATACGTAGTTGAGTCCCACTCTCTGGCAGAAGTCGATGCTTCGAGGGTCTCCTCCGTGCTCTCCGCAGATTCCCAGCTTGATATTAGGTCTGGTGGAGCGTCCCAGGTCGGCGGCCATCTTAACCAGCTTGCCTACGCCGGTCTGGTCGATAGACTGGAAGATGTCGTCCTTCATGATACCCTTGTCCATGTACTCCTTGATGAGCTTTCCTGTATCGTCTCTGGAGAAGCCAAAAGTCATCTGGGTAAGGTCGTTGGTTCCGAATGAGAAGAATTCAGCTTCCTCTGCAATCTCGTCTGCAGTGAGGGCTGCTCTCGGAACTTCTACCATGGTTCCGACCATGTATTTGATGTCGGAGTTCTTTTCCTTCTTGCAGGCCTCCGCAGTGGCTACTACGGTTTCCTTTACGTACTTCAGCTCGTCCTTCATTCCTACCAGCGGAATCATGATTTCAGGAACGATGTCAAAGCCCTTCTCGGCCTTTACTTCGATGGCTGCTTCCATGATGGCTCTGGTCTGCATTTCTGCGATTTCAGGATATGTTACCGCAAGACGGCAGCCTCTGTGACCCAGCATAGGGTTGAACTCGTGAAGCTCCGTTACGGTCTTCTTTATCTTCTCTACTGATACGCCGGAAATATCGGAAAGCTGCTTGATCTCCTCTTCGGTCTTAGGGAGGAACTCATGGAGAGGCGGATCCAGAAGTCTGATGGTCACAGGTCTGTCTTCCATAACCTCGTATATTCCCTTGAAGTCGCCTTTCTGATAAGGGAGAAGATCCGCAAGAGCCGCTCTTCTTTCTTCTTCGTTATCGGCAACTATCATTCTTCTGATTGCAGGAATTCTCTCCTCCTCGAAGAACATGTGCTCTGTACGGCAAAGTCCTATACCTTCCGCACCGAATGCAACAGCCTGAGCCGCATCCCTAGGGTTATCGGCATTAGTTCTCACCTTCATGGTTCTGATTCCGTCAGCCCAGCTCATAATGGTTCCGAAATCTCCGGAGAATTCAGGGTCAACGGTCTTTATCATTCCTGCGTATACGCTTCCTGTAGTTCCGTTCAGGGAGATGTAGTCGCCTTCGCCGAGGGTAAGGTCTCCTACCTTCATAACCTTGTTTTCTTCGTCGACTATAACCTCGGAGCAGCCTGCAACGCAGCACTTGCCCATTCCTCTTGCCACTACTGCGGCATGGGAGGTCATTCCGCCTCTTGCAGTCATGATGCCTTCTGCTGCAACCATACCGGCAAGGTCCTCAGGAGAAGTCTCCTGTCTTACAAGCACGGCCTTGTTTCCGTCTGCTACAGCCTTTTCTGCCTCCGCTGCGGTGAAGTAGATTCTTCCGCATGCAGCTCCCGGAGAAGCCGGAAGTCCCTTGGTTATGCACTGAGCGGCTTTCTCTGCCGCCTCGTCAAAGTTAGGGTGCAGAAGCTGGTCTATCTGCTCAGGGTCAACGCGCATTACAGCTGTTTCTCTGTCGATAAGTCCTTCTTCTACCATGTCAACCGCAATCTTTACGGCTGCGGCAGCGGTACGCTTTCCGGATCTGGTCTGGAGCATATAGAGCTTGTTTCTCTCTACGGTAAACTCCATATCCTGCATGTCGTGGTAGTGCTTTTCCAAAACATCTGCAATTCTGGTGAAGTCCTTATATACCTCAGGGAAAGATTCCTCCATCTCTGCTATAGGCTTAGGAGTTCTGATACCGGCAACTACGTCTTCACCCTGCGCGTTTACGAGGAACTCACCGAATATGCGGTTCTCACCGTTAACCGGGCTTCTGGTAAATGCTACTCCTGTTCCGGAAGTATCTCCCATGTTTCCGAATACCATGGACTGCACGTTAACAGCAGTTCCCAGGGAATCAGGAATGTGGTTCAGCTTTCTGTAGAGAATAGCTCTGTCGTTATTCCAGGATCTGAATACAGCCTTTACAGCTTCCATAAGCTGTTCTGCCGGCTCCTGAGGGAAATCTCTTCCCATGAATTTCTTAACGAGAGCCTTGTATCCGATGATGATTTCCTTGAGGTTGTCAGTAGTGAGCTCTACGTCGTATTTTGCTCCGGCCTTTTCTTTTACTCCGTCGAATATTTTGTCAAACTCTGTTTTAGGAATTTCCATAACGACGTCGCCGAACATCTGTATGAATCTGCGATAGCTGTCATATGCGAATCTGTCGTTTTCCGTAAGCTTTGCCAGACTTTCTACGGTGTTGTCGTTAAGTCCCAGGTTGAGAATGGTGTCCATCATACCCGGCATAGAGAACACTGCACCGGAACGAACGGATACGAGAAGCGGATTTTCAAGGTCTCCGAACTTCTTTCCCGTTACGTTTTCAAGTTCTGCCAGCTTTTCATAAATTTCGTCTTTAATGCTGTCCGCAATCTGACCGCCCTCTTCGTAGTATTTGGTGCAGGCCTCGGTGGTTACGGTAAATCCGAAAGGTACAGGAAGTCCAATCTTTGTCATTTCGGCAAGATTGGCGCCTTTGCCTCCCAGAAGACTCCTCATATCCTTGGAGCCTTCATTAAACGAGTAAACAAACTTGTCCATGTCTGATCTCTCCTTCTGCCTTGTGCCGATTCCGACAGTTAAATCTGCCGTCGGAAAGTGCCTCAGCTCATTTAAAAAATTAGTCTTTCTTCTATATAGGAACGAACTTCGGCTACAGGGATTCTTACCTGATCCATCGAATCTCTGTCTCTTACAGTTACGCATCCGTCTGTTTCAGTATCGAAGTCAACGCAAATGCAGAACGGTGTTCCGATTTCGTCTTCTCTTCTATATCTCTTTCCTATGGAACCTGCCGCATCGTAGTCCACATTGAAGTACTTTGCAAGCTCCTCATATATAGGTTCTGCAACGCCGGAAAGCTTCTTTGCCAGAGGAAGAACGGCAGCCTTAAACGGAGCCAGTGCAGGATGCAGCCTGAGCACGACCCTGGTGTCTTCTTTTCCGTCTTCCGAGGTGAGAACTTCCTCATCGTAAGCATCGGCAAGGAATGCGAGAGCCACTCTGTCAGCTCCCAGCGACGGTTCGATGCAGTACGGAATGTATCTCTCGTTGGTCTCCGGATCGATGTATGTCATCTCCTGGCCCGAGAACTCACTGTGCTTTCTCAGGTCAAAATCTGTTCTGTCGGCAATGCCCCAGAGCTCGCCCCATCCAAACGGGAAGAGATATTCTATGTCCGTGGTGGCGTTGCTGTAGTGGGAAAGCTCCTCCTTCTCGTGATCTCTCAGTCTGACGTTCTCCATGTTCATTCCGAGAGACTTAAGGAACTCCTCACAGTAGTTCTTCCAGTATGCAAACCAGTCCAGGTCGGTTCCCGGCTTACAGAAGAATTCCAGTTCCATCTGCTCGAATTCTCTGGTTCTGAATGTGAAATTGCCCGGTGTAATCTCGTTTCTGAAAGATTTGCCTATCTGAGCTATTCCAAAAGGAATCTTCTTTCTGGAAGTTCTCTGTACGTTTTTAAAATTAACAAATATACCCTGGGCAGTTTCAGGACGGAGATAAATCTCCGACTTGGAATCCTCGGTTACGCCCTGGAACGTCTTGAACATGAGGTTGAACTGTCTGATTCCGGTGAAGTTGGACTTTCCGCACTCAGGACATTTCACCTGATGCTCCTTTATGTATCCCTCCAGCTTCTCGTTGGACCAGCCGTCTACGGTCACCACTTCTTCGCCGTTCTCCTTCATGTAGTCCTCGATAAGCTTGTCGGCTCTGAATCTTGCCTTGCACTCCTTACAGTCAATGAGAGGGTCTGCAAATCCGCCGATATGGCCGGACGCCTCCCATGTTCTCGGGTTCATGAGAATGGCTGCGTCCAGGCCTACGTTGTATTTATTCTCCTGAACGAACTTCTTCCACCATGCTTTCTTTACGTTGTTCTTGAACTCAACGCCCAGCGGGCCGTAATCCCACGTATTGGCAAGACCTCCGTATATTTCAGAACCCGGATACACGTAACCGCGGTTCTTCGCAAGTGCGACGAGTTTCTCCATAGTTACCTTACTGCTCATTATTCTTCTTTACCTGCTTCCCTTTCCTCAGTTTTTTCCGTATCGGCATCATCTGCGCCTTTTTCAAATACATCTTCAAGGTCTTCAATGTCGGCATCATCGAAATAATCTTCTATTTCGTCCTCGAAGACATCCTTTTCTCTTTTGATTTTTTCCTTTGCGGCCATTGCGGCTTCTTTTGCCTTAGACAGGGCTGCACCGCTCTTTTCCTTTACATCCTCGTAAACGCCGGGAGCCTTTTCTTTAATATCTCCGTAAAGAGCCGCGCCTTTTACCTTAGTATCCTCGTACAGGTCCTCTGCCTTTTCGGAGATGTCTATTACGCTTCCGTCATCTCTGATAAATTCAATTTTGCACTTGAATCCGAATGCGGCAACAGCTCCGGCTATCATTCCGTAAGGAGCCACTATGCTTCCCAGAAGTCCCGCTGTCAGAGGTATGTTCAGGATGGTGTCGCCGTCTCTTGTTATCATGATTCTGGAGACATTGCCCTTCTTTACGATATCTTTCATCTTTGCTACCAGGGCGTCCTTCTTTGCCTTCGTGGAGCGGCTCTCACCGGAGTCCACCTTTTCCTCAATTTCGATGATGGCGTCCACAACGTTGCCGTCAGCCGCCTCCAGGGCTTCCTTTGCTTCCTTGTAGGTTACCCCTGTTCTGTCCTTTACCAGTTCAATTTTTTCCAATGTAATTTCCATAATAACGCCTCCTATAATCTCTCATTCTTTTCTCCGGCGGCATCAGCAGATGCCCCTATTATATCTTCGCTCTTCAGCCTGCCGATGTCGAAGTAAAACGAGATATATTCTCTGACTACACGCTGCATTTCCCCGGAGACTCCATCCTCCAGAGCTACAGCATCAAAAGCGCTTACAGGCTTTTTCAAAAAGTATTTCGTTATATTTACTATATCAAATTCCGGCGTATAAATCAATTGTCCCGTCCGATTCCGCTCTGAGTCCGCGGCTTTCTTTTTCAGGCATTCCCTGCATATTATTCCTCCGTCCGGTATGCTGAAGGCGACGGGCTTTCCCTTTTCAGCCGACGAATCTCTCTTCCTTCCGCAAACGCTGCAGCAATCCAGAACCGGCAGGGCTCCCATGATGGAAAGAGCCTTCACCTCAAAAGCCAGCACCGTCGTAAGATACCCCGTCTTCTTTCTCTCCATTGAAGCGAGAAACGCAAGAATGAGATCCAGCATGGCCGGATGAGGAGCCTCTTCAGGCAGCATCTTTTCCGCAAGCTCAAGGACAAAGGACGCATACATGTACTTGTCCAGGTTCTCGCCCAGAGAGTAATAACTCCTCTTCACCTCCGCTGAGTTCAGGTCGTAATACCCTCTGTTCACGAACAGGTCGTATCTTCCGTAGGTGAAAGGCCTTACGGCAAGGGCGGCCTTTGACCTTCCCTTGCCTTCGGTTATGGATGAACCGTCGCTGATCTTGCCGTATTTTCTTGTGAATATCAGAACCATCCGTCGCCCTGCGGGCGCCCTGACCTGCCTGAATACAATTCCGTCAGTATCCGTGTACATCTACTTTTCCCTATATCCGAAGTTGGCTATGGCCGTATCGCTGTCGCGCCAGTTCTCCTTTACCTTGACCCACGTCTCAAGGTAAACCTTCGTCCCCAGCAGAGCCTCGATTTCCTTTCTGGCGCTCTGGCCTATGCCCTTCAGCTTTCTTCCCTGCTTTCCGATTATTATTCCCTTATGGGACTTCTTCTCGCAGTAGATTACGGCTCCTATCCGCGCAAGGCCCGGCTCCTCCCTGAAAGACTCTATCTCCACCGCAACGCCGTGGGGAACCTCGTCGTTAAGATACATGAGAATCTTTTCCCTTATTATCTCGCTTACGAGAAATCTCTCCGGGTGATCTGTGACCATATCCTCCGGAAAATACATAGGGCCCTCCGGCATGAGCTTTTCTATTTCATCTAAAAGTCCGTCCACGTTCCTGCCCAGAAGGGCCGACGTTCCGAATATAGCATGGAAAACCCCGGTTTTTTCATACTCGTCATAAAGCCCTGCAAAATCCTCGGGATCCGTCTTGTCGGTCTTGTTTATCACGAGAATCTTCGGAGTGTCCAGGTCCTTTATCATATCGAATATGTACCTGTCCCCCGGCCCCTTCTTCGCGTTTCCGTCTATGAGGAAAAGTATAACGTCCACTTCCTTAAAGGTGTTCACCGCCATTTCCGTCATGGCGCTTCCCAGCCTGCTGTGAGCCTTGTGAATACCCGGCGTGTCGATAAACACTATCTGTGCCTCGTCGGGCCTGGTATATATACCTCTTATGCTGTTCCTCGTAGTCTGAGGCTTGTCGGTGGTTATGGCGATTTTCTCGCCCAGTATGCTGTTTAAAAGGGTTGACTTTCCCACGTTAGGGCGTCCTATTATTCCTGCAAATCCCGATTTCATTGTAATCTGAATCCCTCCGGCAAAAGTTCCTTAAGGGTGAGGACCCTCAGGTTATCCTCCCCCGTTCCGGTCACCACTCTCAGGTCGGGAGCGAACTCGTACATGAACTGCCTGCATATTCCGCACGGCCACGCCTCCTGGCCGCTGCTGGCTATGGCGATGGTGTCAAACTCTCTGTACCCTTCCGATATGGCTTTTACAAAGGCTGTTCTCTCCGCGCAGATGGTAGCGCCGAGAGAGGAATTTTCTATGTTCACACCGGTTATTATCTCTCCGGACTTTGTCAGAAGAGCCGCTCCGACCCTGAAGCCGGAAAAAGGCGAATATGATCTTTCAAGCATGGACACGGCAGTCCTGTAAAGCTTCAGATCGGTTTCAGTTACTTTTCTGTTCATTTTTCATACCTCCCTTGAAAGTCCGAGAAAATCCATTACCTCTTCCTCTTTAAGACGCATTTCTCTCTTTTCCTCTTCCTCCATGTGGTCATAGCCTAAGAGGTGAAGGATACTGTGAGTGAAGAGGTAAATCATCTCCCTGTCCAGAGAGTGTCCGAACTCACGGGCCTGCTCCGCCGCCCGCTCTTTACATATTACTACGTCTCCAAGAAGTATCTCGCCGTCTTCAGATATTTCATCAAAGTCGTCGTACTGGGGGAATGAAAGAACGTCGGTGACGCTGTCAACGCCCCGGTAGTCCCGGTTAAGCTCCTTTATGCCGTCTTTGTCCGTAAATGTAACGCTTACAGCGCACCTTCCGGCATCGAGTCCTTCTCCCGTCACGCACTTTTCGGCGGACTTTCTCATATAATTTTCCGTTTTTTCGTCGAGATCGCCTCTCTCGTCGTCAAAATATATTTCCATACAGATAGCTTCCTCTATTCGCTGGGATATCTCTTATAGTACTGGTCGTAGGCTGCGATAATCTTTCTCACCAGCTCGTGTCTCACAACGTCCGTTTCCTTGAGGTAACAGAAGTCTATGTCCTTGACCGCCTTGAGGATTTTCGCCGCCTCCACGAGACCGCTCTTCTTTCCCTTTGGCAGGTCTATCTGAGTAATGTCTCCCGTCACCACCACCTTGGAACCAAAGCCCATTCTGGTGAGGAACATCTTCATCTGTTCTCTGGTGGTATTCTGAGCCTCGTCAAGTATGATAAAGGAGTTGTCGAGAGTTCTTCCCCTCATGTACGCGAGAGGAACCACCTCTATGACCTCCTTTTCTCTGAGCCTCATGGCATTGTCCCTTCCGAGAACGTCGTAGAGGGCGTCGTAGAGAGGTCTCAGGTAAGGATCCACCTTGTCCTGCATGTCGCCGGGCAAAAATCCAAGACTCTCCCCCGCTTCCACCGCAGGCCGGGTCAGTATTATCTTCTGCGCCTGCTTGTTCTTAAAGGCCGTTACGGCCATGGCCACCGCAAGGTACGTCTTTCCCGTTCCCGCAGGGCCTATACCGAAGACTATATCCTTCTTCCTTATGCTTTCAACGTAGTTTCTCTGACCTATGGTCTTCGGCTTAAGAGGTCTTCCGGCGGCCGTAAAGCATATGACGTCTTTGCTTACGCCGCTTTCCGCATATGACGTCCCCTCGTTTCCGAGAGAAATGATATATCCGGCCTTCTGTCTGTCGAGCTTTTCCCCCGCGCGGAGAACATGGGCCATCTCTCCCAGAATCCTCTCCGCCGCGTCCGTATCTCCGCCCTTTAAGGTAAGACCGTCGTCCCGCTGGAAAATCTCGGTTCCCGTGGCCTCGGTAATCATCTTAAGGTTTGCGTCCAGAGTTCCGAACAGAGCCGCTCTGTCCACATCGTCCGAAAGCTCCACTTTCTTCATAGGTAATCCTGTATCCGTCAATACTAAGCTTCTCCTTTGTCTCCGTGAAAATCCGATCCTTCAGTAATGTGAAGGTGATATTTTCCCGCTATTTTTACGAGCTCCAGGCTCTCCTTCTCTCCCGCCGACGGATGAAAGCATTCCATGCCTTTAAGGCCGGCCTTCTTAAGCTCTCCGACAAAATCTGAAAGTCTGTCGAAAAAGCCCTCCTCGTAAGGTCTGAGTCCTGAAATCTTCATAGGATGAGCGAGAACCGCCATACCTCCCGCAGACATTATAGCTTCTATTCCTTCTCCTGTCTCCGGCATGTATCTCAATCCGGCTTCGTCCATCATGCTCCATGCGTCCCTTTTTTCCACGCCGCAGGCCGCAAGGGCTCTGACAAAATCAGGCTTTGCCACGTACTTTCCGCCGTTTCTCTCGTTTATTATACCTTCGTCCAGATTATATCCCCTGTTTCTCAGGTCTTCTCTTACAATGGCATTTCTCTCCTCTCTTCCCTTCAGAAGCTTTTCCGAAAGGGAAAGGAGTCCCGGATTTTCCGTATCTATGTGGTAGCCGAGAATGTGTATTTCGCTTACGTAATCGTTTCCTGAAAGAATCTTTCCCGTGGAAAGCTCTATTCCCGGTACCACCTGAATCCTCAGAGCCTCTCCGGACACCAGCGCATCGTGAACGCCTTTCACGTTGTCGTGATCCGTAATCGACACCACGTCGTAATCGTCGTCCTTATACTTTCTCACCAGCTCCACAGGGCTCATCCATCCGTCGGAATACACGCTGTGAATGTGCATGTCGGTCTTGTAGCTCATTTAAAGCTCCTTCTCATAGAGAAGTCCGGCCCTGACTTCTTCCATTTTCTCTCTGCCCTTTACCAGCTCTATGAGTTTCAGAGCAAAGTCCATGGCAAGCCCCGGCCCTCTTCCCGTTACGATATTCCCTGATACAGTAACGTCTTCGCCCGTATATTCGGCATTTAAAAGCTCGGCCTCCATGCCGTCGTAAATGGTTGCTCTGTGTCCTCCCAGTATTCCGGCTTTTCCTAAAACCATAGGCGCGGCGCAGATTGCGGCAATCAGGCCGCCCCTTTCGTCGTATGCCTTGAGTTTATTGTTGAAATCGTAGTGATTGCATAAATTCACCGTCCCCGGCATTCCTCCCGGCAGCACCATCATGGTGCAGTGCTCCCAGTCTACGCCGCCGAACAGAACATCCGCCTCTATCCCTATACCTTTTGATCCATAGACGGTCTTATCCTCCATAAGGGACACCGTCTTAACCTGCATTTCCGCTCTTCTGAAGAGATCCACCACAGTGATGGCTTCAACTTCTTCAAATCCGTTTGCTAAAAATACGTAAATCATTCGTTCTCTCCCAATATCAGTAAAATATACGCTTTGCTTTCGTAAGATTGTAGTGTATGTAAATGAATATTCCCAGAAGCGCCAGACCGAGCACGCTGGAAAAGATGATGAAAGTCTTATAAAAAGGACTTCCAAGCAGTACGACGAGAACAGATTTATCGTCAAGTTCCACGCCTATCAGTCTGTCGTACAGCATCGCTCTGAAGCTTCCTGTGGAAATGAGTATATCCTGAATTATTATCAGTACGGCCGTTATGCCCGCCGCCAGAAAACCGCGCTTCCTCAATGCCTCCCGGTATCCCTTTCTGTACAGATACGTATAGAAAGCAAGGCCAACGGCTCCGGAAAGAATTCCCAGGAGCAGATGGAGGTTCACCGCAATTTTCGCCTTCCTCATGGCTTCTGTTTCCTTATCGTCAAAAATAGGGTCGCTGAATCTGCCGTTGTCGTCATATACCTGAAATTCACCGCCAAAGGACGACCAGTATCCGGCTATTTCATCCGCAAATTCCGAACCGGTAACATTGTACGCAAGTCCCGCCGTTGCACGGCTGTCGTTAAAGTGGTACACGTAGGTTTCGGATATTCTCAGCACGATGTTCGAGCTGAGAATAAGGATCATCAGGGGTATAAACACTGCTGCAAGGATGGATGACGCATAGTTGAACTTTCTCATGTGCTTCCTCCTCTATATCCAAAATGGGGCTGCACTATAAAGGCACAGCCCCACCGCTTAAAGTGCATTTATTTAATTATTTCGCAAACCGTGTCGTTTCCGCAGCCTGCTGCGTTTCCCTCATCCGTGTCAAGATGCACTTCTCTGAAATGCTTGGAGCCGACTCTGGCAAGGACGTTATCGAATACCAGTCCTCTTTCTCCTCCGATTCTGATGCTGACGATTTCGCCGTCCTTTACTCCGGCTTCTGCAGCCTGCTCGTCATTTAAATGAACGTGACGAAGAGCTGCGATAACGCCGTGATCAAGTTCTATTTCTCCGCAAGGTCCTATGAGTTTACATCCCGGAGTTCCCTCAAGCTTTCCGGACTCTCTTACCGGAGCTGCGATTCCGATGGTTCTGGCATCGGTAAGCGCAAGTTCGACCTGAGTTTCAGCTCTTACAGGTCCCAGAACTCTGATACCGGTAAGGGTTCTCTTAGGCCCTACGATATCGACCTTTTCCTCTGCCGCAAACTGATTAGGCTGCTTTAAAGGCTTGGTAGGAGTGAGCTCATGACCCTTTCCGAAGAGAATCTCAAGATGCTCCTGGCTTAAATGCACGTGTTTGTTGGAAATTCCGATTGGTACTGTGTAACCCATTTTATTTCTCCTTCTTTCGTTAATGTATTATGATTATGTCAGTTCTCCAGATACCCCACGTATGGCAGGTTTCTGTACTTCTGATCGTAGTCCAGACCGTATCCTATAATAAAGAGGTCGTCCACCGTGAATCCGATATAGTCGGCATACACCTCAGCCTTCCTTCTGGACGGCTTGTCGAGAAGTGTGCAGATTTTTACGCTCTTAGGGTTTCTGTCCTCCAGGTATTCCTTCAGGAATTTAAGAGTCGTCCCCGTATCCACGATATCTTCGACTATGAGTATGTTCTTACGATACAGATCCATGTCGACATCCTTGGTAACCTTGACTACGCCGCTGCTGGTGGTTCCCGAACCATAGCTGCTGGCTGAGATGAAGTCGATTTTAGTGTCGACTGTAATTTCCTTCATCAGATCCGCCATCCACATCACCGCTCCCTTAAGGGTACCGAGAAGAATAAGTTCTTCTCCGGCGTAATCCCCAGAAATCTGTTTTCCCAGCTCTCTGGCACGGTTTTCTATTTCCTCCCTCGTATAGAGAACCTTCCCTACGGCTATGTTTTCCTTCATTATTAACCTCCGTCCTACTATTTGATTTTACACCTCGAAAGGCACTTCTGTCACGGATTTTTTTTAATATTTTCGTCCGAAAACCTTCCATTATTCGGAAATGTTCCCATTATTGTTTATAAGGTTTTCTATGTAATCCAGAAGCGCATCGTTTCCGGTTTTTTTAAGGGCGGATACCGGGATTACCGTATCCTCCACCGTAAGACTCAGCTTCTTTCTTATAGCGCTTATGCATTTTGACCTCTGACTTCCGGAAATCTTGTCCGCTTTGGTCGCAACCACTATTCCATCGAGGCCGTAATGCCTAAGATACTCGTACATCTGAACGTCCTGGGCCGTAGGCTCATGGCGGATATCCACCAGCTGAACCACCTTGAGAAGGCCCTCTCGTCCCGAAAGATAGCTTTCCATCATCCGGCCCCAGTTCTCAGTTACAGATTTTGCCGCTTTTGCATAGCCGTATCCCGGAAGGTCTACTATACGAAAAGTGTCATTTATGAGGTAAAAATTTATCGTTCGCGTCTTTCCGGGGCTGGCGCTCACTCTCGCCAGACTCTTCCTCCCCGTAAGAAGGTTGAGAAGGGAGCTCTTTCCAACGTTAGATCTTCCCGCAAAGGCGATTTCCGGCATGTCGTCCGCCGGATACTGGGCGGGCTTTACAGCCACTGCCTGAAGCTCCGATTTAACTATCCTCATTTTCTCTCCTGTCCAGCGCCTCATCCAGGGCGTCAAAAGCTGTTTTCAGTGGTATGAATTTCAGCTGCTTTCTCACGGAAGCAGGTATTTCCTCCACATCCTTCATATTCTCCTCCGGAAGAAGAATGGTTCGCGCTCCGGCCCTGTGAGCCGCAAGCACCTTTTCCCTGATTCCTCCTACCGGGAGGACTTTGCCTCTTAACGTAATCTCTCCCGTCATGGCAATGTCCTTTCTTACAGGAACACCGGTGAGTGCGGATACCACAGCAGTGAACATTGTCACACCGGCAGACGGGCCGTCTTTCGGAACCGCTCCTTCAGGAACGTGAATGTGAAGGTCGTATTTTTTGTAGAAATCCTCTTCTATCCCGAGTTTTTCCGCAACTGACCTTATATAGCTTACTCCGGCCTTTGCCGATTCCTGCATCACGTCGCCCAGCTGGCCGGTGAGGGAAAGCCTTCCGCTTCCCGGAAGAATCGCCGCCTCGATGGAAAGAGTGTCTCCTCCAACCGTGGTCCATGCCATTCCCGTAACCACGCCGACTTCACTTTCGCCTTCGACAATATCATAGTGGAACTTCTTTTTCCCCAGGTATTTTTCAAGATTCTTAGGCGTAACCGACGCACTCTTTGTTTTAGAGGTGACTATGCGCCTTGCGGTTTTCCTGCATATGGATGCGATTTCTCTTTCCAGATTTCTCACGCCCGACTCTCTGGTATAGTAGTTTATGATGTCGCGAAGGGCGTTTTCGGATATCTTTACACTGTCCTTCTTAAGTCCGTGCTCCTTGACCTGCTTTGGAATCAGGTAATCCCTGGCTATTTTCACCTTGTCCTCTTCGGTATATCCGCTGACCTCTATGACCTCCATTCTGTCAAGAAGCGGCCGCGGAATGGTGTCTATGGCGTTTGCCGTAGTTATGAAGAGAACTTTGGAAAGGTCGAAAGGTACTTCCAGATAGTGATCCGTAAAGGTCTTGTTCTGCTCCGGGTCGAGCACTTCCAGAAGCGCCGATGAAGGATCTCCTTTGAAATCTGCGCCTATTTTATCTATTTCGTCAAATAAGAATACAGGATTATTCACACCGGATTCCTTTATTCCGGTTATGATTCTTCCCGGAATTGCTCCTATGTATGTTCTTCTGTGGCCTCTTATCTCCGCTTCGTCTCTTACGCCGCCCAGGCTCATCCTTATGAACTTCCTTCCGGTGGCATTAGCTACGGATTTTGCGATAGATGTCTTTCCCACTCCCGGAGGGCCCACGAGGCAGATGATAGGTCCTTTAAGTTCTTTGGCAAGGTGAATTACCGCAAGATACTCTATGATTCTCTCCTTGACGTTCTTAAGACCGTAATGCTCCTTTTCCAGAATCTTTTCAGCCTTCTTAAGGTTGGCATTCACCCTGGACGCCTCATTCCACGGAAGGTCGAGGAGCGTTTCAACGTAATTTCTTATGACGCTGCTTTCGGCCGAGGACGGCATCATTCGCGTAAAGCGTTTTATTTCTTTTCTTATCTTCTCGTCAGTAGTCTCGTCCAGCTTAAGCTCGTTCAGCTTCTTCAGCCACTGATCGGCTTCCTGGGTCGGGTCCTCGTCAGCACCAAGTTCCTCCTGAATGGCTTTCATTCTCTCCTTCAGGAAATACTCTCTCTGGTTGGTATCTACGTTCTCCTTGACCTTCTGGTTCAGCTGCTTTTCCATTACAGCTATCTGGTTCTCCTCCGTTAAGGTCTTAACCAGAAGCTGAATTCTCTCTCCGAACGGGAAAGAATCGAGAAGCTGCTGCTTTACAGCCGTAGTCACCGCAACCTCGCTGGCGGCTTTGTCGCAGAATTTCCCCGGACTTACCGTCGATACTATCTTATCCACCATATCATCGGAAATTCTTCCGGTAAGAGCCGCATACTCTATGAACAGGTCTCTCGCCATCCTTACGGCAGCCTTTTCCTCCACCGTAAGTCCTGCATCTTCTATGGATTCAGGGATTTCCGCAAGAGTGCAGGTCATGAAGCTTTCCTCTGTAACAGGCTCCTTTATTCTGGCTCTTTCGAGTCCCTCCACCAGCACTCTGACTGCATCGCCGTTTATTTTAAGCATCTGCTTTACCCTGACTACGGTTCCCAGACTGTAAAGGTCGTCAAAGGTAGGAATCAGGATGTTATCATCCTTCTGGCTTGTCACAAAAAGTATCTTGTCTCTGGCCATGGCGCTTTCCAGCGCTCTTATGGATTTATCTCTTCCTATGTCAAAGTGAATGACCGTGTTAGGAAATATGGTAACTCCTCTCAGAGGTACGCAGGGATAGACCTTTTCCGAAGTCCGGCCGGCCACATCGTCCATGTCTTTGTCGGCTGCATCGCCGGTTTCCTGTTCCGGTGCGTTTTCCTCCATGTAATCTCTCCCCGTGTCCTTGAGAGCGTCTTCTATTCTCTCAAAAACTTTTTTAATATCGTCACCCATGATTTTCCCTCCTTTCTTATTTTGCGCAAGGCGGGAAATCCGCCTGCAATATATGACAAGGAGCGACATGATAGCCGCCTCCAGTCAAAAGGGCTTTCGCCCGGTATTTACTTTACGAACACTTCTCCGGCAGCTGCTCCGATACGAGCTTAGGCTGCCTTCCCTTTTCTATGGTGTCCCTGGTTACTACACACTTTGTCACGTCGGGCCTTGAAGGTATCTCGTACATGATGTCGTTCATAGCCTTCTCGAATATGCTGCGGAGACCTCTGGCTCCCGTCTTTCTCTCTATGGCCTTTCTCGCTATGGCTCTCACCGCTTCGTCGCTTACGGAAAGCTCCACGCCGTCAAGATCGAACAGCTTCTTATACTGTTTTACGAGAGCGTTCTTCGGTTCCTTCATTATGCGAACCAGGGCGTCCTCGTCAAGCTCGTCGAGAGTTACTATTACAGGAAGTCTTCCGATGAACTCGGGAATGAGACCGAACTTGAGAAGGTCCTCGGGACGGACGTCCTTCAGGATTGCCTTTTCCTCTGCGGCTTTCGGCTTTACGTCGGAATTGAAACCTATTACCTTCTCTCCCTGACGTCTCTGAATTATCTTATCGAGACCTGAGAATGCTCCGCCGCATATGAACAGCACGTTGGTGGTGTCAAAGGGAATAAACTCCTGATGAGGATGTTTTCTTCCTCCCTGAGGCGGAACGTTGGCGACCGTGCCTTCAAGAATCTTCAAAAGGGCCTGCTGAACGCCTTCTCCGCTGACATCTCTGGTTATGGACGGGTTCTCTGATTTCCTTGCAATCTTATCAATCTCATCTACATATATTATGCCCTTCTGCGCCTTTTCTATATCCCAGTCGGCCGCCTGAAGAAGTCTTAAGAGAATGTTCTCCACGTCCTCCCCCACGTATCCGGCTTCCGTCAGCGCTGTAGCATCCGCTATGGCAAACGGCACGTCAAGAATCTTGGCAAGAGACTGTGCAAGCAGAGTCTTGCCGGATCCGGTAGGTCCTATCATAACTATATTGCTCTTCTGAAGCTCAACCTCGTCCTTATCCCTTTCGGAAAGACCGTTTATTCTCTTGTAGTGATTATATACTGCCACTGCCAGTGATTTCTTCGCATCGTCCTGTCCGATGACATATTCCGACAGATAACCGAAAATATCCTTCGGCTTCGGAAGGTCGTATCGGGTCCCGGTTCCGGCCTTCTCCACGTCAAGAGCCTCGCTAATAATATCCATGCACATTTCTACACATTCGTCGCATATGTAAACGTCAGGCCCTGCGATAAGTCTTTTCACCTGGCTCTGAGGCTTGCCGCAGAATGAGCAGTGAAGCTGATGTTCAGGATTCATTCTGTCTGTCATGACCCTATTCCCCTCCTTTTTATCTTTTTTCTATGACCTTGTCTATGAGACCGTACTCTACGGCTTCGTCCGCGGTCATAAAGTTATCTCTGTCCGTATCCACAGCTATTACATCCACAGGCTTTCCCGTGTTCTCACTTAAGATTCTGTTCAGATTTTCTCTGGTTCTCAGAATCCACTCGGCGTGAATCTTGATATCGGACGCCTGTCCTCTGGCCCCTCCCAGAGGCTGATGAATCATAACCTCCGCGTTAGGAAGAGCGAATCTCTTTCCCTTCGTTCCCGATGAAAGAAGAAAAGCTCCCATGCTTGCGGCGAGTCCCACGCAGATAGTAGATACGTCAGGCTTTATGTATTTCATGGTGTCGTAAATAGCCATACCGGCGGTAACGGAACCGCCGGGGCTGTTTATATATATGCATATATCCTTATCCGGATCCTCGGCTTCAAGAAAGAGAAGCTGTGCGACCACAAGACTTGCAACGTGGTCGTCTATCTCCTGATCCAGAAATATGATTCTGTCCTTAAGCAGTCTGGAATATATGTCATAGGATCTTTCTCCCATTCCCGTCTGCTCAATTACGTATGGTACAAGCGCCATTATTTCTCCACCTCGGTAACTTCCGGCTTGATTTCTTCCGGCTTAACCTTCTTAACACTGGCCTTGTCGTAGAGAAGATCGATGACTTTCTTAAGCTGCATGTCCTTCTTGAAGTAAACCATGCCGTCTTCGCCGATCATTTCCTTCACCTTATCCACGTCGCTCTTATATGCCTCTGCCAGGTTCTTCAGTTCGGCCTCAAGCTCTTCTTCGCTGATTTCTACATTTTCTGCGTCAACTATGGACATGAGAACCAGTCTGGTTCCCACCTTCTCGGTGGCATTCTCCCTTGCGTCCTCTCTGAATGCATTGTAGTCCTGACCGATGAAGCCCAGGTACTGCTGGAGGTTCATTCCCTGATATCTCAGTTCCTGATCTATCTCCTGCATCATTCTGTCCATTTCGTCCTCTACCATTACGCGGGGAACTTCAGGCTTGTTCAGCTCGTAAACCTTCTTTATAACGGCGTCCTTGCCTGCGTTTACGGAGCGGTCTGCCGCCATCTTCTCGTTTCTCTCGATGATGGAGTCCTTAAGTTCCTTAAGGGTATCGTACTCGCTTACGTCCTTTGCAAACTCATCGTCAAGCTCAGGAAGCTGCTCTTCCTTTACCTCATGAACGGTGCAGTGGAATACTGCTTCCTTTCCGGCAAGGTTCTCTGCGTGATACTCCTCAGGGAAGGTAACCTTAACGTCTTTCTTCTCTCCCGCCTTAACGCCTACAAGCTGCTCCTCAAAGCCCGGGATGAACATTCCGGAACCAAGCTTAAGCTCCTGGCTCTCTGCGGTACCTCCTTCGAACTGTTCGTCGCCGACAAATCCTGCATAGTCCAGGATAACAGTATCTCCGTCCTCTGCGGCTCTTTCGGCCACAATCATGCGGGCGTTTCTCTTTCTCATGGACTCAAGTTCTTTATCCGCATCGGCTTCGTCAGCTGTAAACTCAGGTTGCTCCACCTCAACTCCCATGTAGTCCTTAACCTCTACCACAGGGTATACGGCAACGGTTACGTTAACCACAACGTCCTTATCCTTCGCGATTTCCTCAAAGTCCATGTCAGGTCTGTCTATTACTTCAAGCTCCAGCTCCTTGACTGCCTGAGGGTATCCGGTGTCAAGCATGCTGTTTATAGCGTCTTCGAAGAATACGCCTTCTCCGTAGTGCTTTTCAATAATGCTTCTCGGAGCCTTTCCTCTTCTGAAGCCATCGATTACGAACTGATTTTTAGTCGCCTTATATGCTTCCACTATGGCGTCGTTAAATTCTTCTTTAGTGAACTCCATTTTGAACTTCACTTCGTTGTTTTCTTTGGAAATAAATGTAGTCTTCATTTAGATATATGTCCTCCTGCATTGATTAACTTATAATGATAAAATACGTCCGTCAGGCACGGCACGAATAGCTATTATTATACACTTATACCCATCTAAAGTAAAGAAAAACCAAGAAAAATGACTGTAAAACAGTCATTTTTCGTAAAAAACTAATCCAACAGGTCGAGTCCCTGTCTGAATTTACTCTTTTCTCCCGGTTTAAGGCCGAATTTAGAGGAAATTTTGGCTCCTAAGGCCTCCATATCCTCCCTGCTTCCCGAATAAAGCTCAAGTTCCAGCTCCGAAACAGGCGCCGTCTTTTCACCGCATATTATACTTCCTATGTCGGCGGAAAGCTCGCATATGGATTTTCCCGTATCCAGTCTCATCTGCCTTCTCCTGAACCTCATCTCCATCACCGGAATAAGCTTCCTGTCACCCAGAAGCTTTCTCAGTTCATCTATCATCTGGCTCTGGTGAAATACCTCCACCGTCGGGTGGGTCATCAGGTCGGCGTCTGCCACAGGAACGTTTATCTCTTCTCTCTGGTGAAATCCGGAATCGCTGAACCCGTTCCACTTCAGGGTGGCTACGTACCGTCTGCCTTCCTGCCTCAGTCTCAGCACCATGTTCTCCCGGGAAAAGCGCCGGTCCTCCGTATCGTAATATATGGCCCTGTAGTCGTTCTCCTCTTCAGAGTTCTCATCGGTTATGCTCCTTATGAACCCGTCCGAGAAGATTCTGTCCGCATCTTCTTTTTTCTCCAGAATATATTTAAGCTCTATCTCCATTCCGTCTCACCTGCCTTTCATCTGTCTTCACCGAGGACGAACTTTTCAATGGCCTTAGCCACCCCGTCCTCACCGTTTGTCCCGGTCACGTAATCTGCCATTTCCTTCACTGAATCATCGGCATTTCCCATAGCCACGCCGATTTCGGCCATTCTTATCATGGCGCCGTCGTTAGGGCTGTCTCCGCACGCCATAAGCTCTCCCGCGGTAACTCCAAGCCTTTCCATAAGGTGAAGAAGTCCGTCGGCCTTGCTTGTGGTGGCTCCTCCGATTTCATTGTTCAGAGCAAATGACGTAGTCACCGTCACGCCGGGAATTTCCTTAAGCACCCTTGAGAATTTCTCTTTTGCTTCATTGGAAGGATAGTTTATGGATATGTTCTCTATCCTGTCTCTGTGTTCTCTCATGAACGCAAAGATATCATTTACGGGATTTCTCGTAGAAAGCACGTATACGCTGTCTCTTGTCATTATCTCTCCTGATTTTATGGCGTTAAATTCGCTGACGTCTATATACGCCCTTCCGTCCGTAAATGCCTCCGCCCTCACTCCGGCCTTCTCCAGAATATCCGCAATTTCCGTTACCGAGGCTGCTTCTATACAGTTTTCATAGATGAGAGTTCTGTCCTTAAGCCTCGTAACCTGAGCGCCGTTGGAAGTTACGGCATACTCTATGCCGCCTATGGAAAACACGTTTTCGGGCAGGGAGTGAAAAGCTCTTCCCGTCGCCACAACTATGTGAACTCCCATGTCCATGGCTCTTTTAAAGGCCCTCTCTTCTCTTTCCGTTATTCTTCCAAAAGGATCCAGCGCCGTGCCGTCAAGGTCCAAAGCCACCATTTTAACAGGCTTCATCATTTTTTATCTGTTCCTTCCTTCCGTAATGGCGATAAATTCCGTATTGTACTTCCTCACCTGCTTCATGGTGCATCCGTCGTCGTGACCCGGGTATATATGTATGTCGTTATCCCATTTATCGACAACATCTCTTATGGAGGCCTCCATCTTTTCTTCGCTTCCTCCCTCAAGGTCGGTTCTTCCCAGATCCGTATCAAAAACCGTATCTCCCGTGAAGCAGACCCTGCTCCTCTCACTCATGACGCATATGCTGCCTTCAGTGTGGCCGGGAGTGTTCAGTATTTTAAGTTCTTCACCCTCAAGTTCAAGAACGTCTCCGTCCGTCAGGGTCAAATCCACTCTTCCCCGGTATACCGCCGCATCCGCTTCATGCATGTACACGGGACATCCCAGCACGTCCGCCGCGGCATCCGAAGCTCCCGTGTGGTCGTGGTGAAGGTGGGTCAGTATTATTCCTTTAGCCTTAAGTCCGTTCTCTCTGACAAAATCCGCAAACACTCTGTGGTTATATCCCGGATCTATAATGTAGCAGTCCCCCTTCGGCTTTACATATATAACATAGCCGTTGCTCTTAAGGTTTCCGCCTGTAAAACGCTTTATCTTCATGGGTCTTCCTTCTTTTCCGTCCGCCTTCCCCCGGCGGAACAGATAAGCATATTTTACATTACTTTACGTTTTATTGCAACGTAAAAACCGGAAGCGGAAAGCTCCCGGTCTTTACTAGATAAAGCATACAGATAATAAGGAATATGTCCGTATTAGTATGATAAATCATTCAGTGCCATAGTTCCGTCAGGCTGTACGTTTACACCCTTAAGGTCGGAGTTGTAAGCGATAAAGCTCTGGTCGGAGAACAGCGGAATCATGTTAACGTTTTCGAACAGCATCATCTGAACGTCGCCAACCAGCTCAGTTCTTTCCTCACCGTCGATAGTTGCAGCCGTCTTAGCTACCATTTCACGATACTCATCGTTGTTTCCAGGTGCGTTCTGGTCATAGTAGCAGCTGTTGAAGATGAGGATAGGCTCTGCCCATGACAGATATTCGATACCTGCGTCATAGTCATCGCTGTTGATGTTCTCATATACGTAGTTCCAGTCGATAGCTTCGATGCTCATTTCGAATCCAACTGCTGAAAGCTGTTCAGCCATTCTTTCAGCGATTGCAGTGTCGTCAGTCCATGCATACCATGTGAATGCAAGCTTTTCTCCGTCCTTGTAACGGAATCCGTCGTCGCTCATCTCCCATCCGGCCTCGTCGAGAAGCTTGTTTGCTTCATCAACGTCGTTTGCGAGATTTTCTTCAAAGTAGTCCTTTGCATCCTGATTGAAGTTCTGCATAGTGTCAAAGATCATGGAGTATGCAGGAGTAATGGTTCCGTCTACGATGTCAACCCATCCTTCTCTGTCAAGTGCAAGAGCGAATGCCTTTCTTACATTGATGTCGGAGAATACAGGGGAGTCAGTGTTGAGTTCGCAGTAGTAGATGCTTGGGTAAGTAGCCTCTTCAAGAGTTATTCCCTCTGCACCTTCAAGCTCCATCTTGCCGTCTGCAGTTACAGTTCCCAGCATATCGATGGTACCGTTCTTCAGCTCTTCAATCTCAGTGAACTCTTCTACGTTGAATCTGAGTCTGATGGTTTCGAATGCCATAGGTCCGTGGTTCTCTACCTCAGGGTTCTCGCACTTGAAGTCGTCGAATCTGGTAAGAGTGAGCTCTGAACCGGATACATAGTCTTCAGGGTTTGCGATGTAGTAAGGTCCGTAAGGATGTGCTCCCCACATGAGTTCTTCGTTGGACATGGACTCCAGCTCACCGCTGTCAATGATGGTAAGGAATCCGGAGCTGAAATAGTACATCATGTCGGAAGTGAAGTGGCTCAGATGAAGGGTTACAGTGTTTCCTTCATAGTCCATGCTTTCGATGTTGGAGTATCCGTCAGCATACGGGGACGAATCGAGTCCGTGCTGGATGGATGCAACTACGTCGCCTGCATCGAGAGTTTCTCCTGTGGAGAATGTCATTCCCTCAGGAACGTTGAAAGTAACGGTAAGACCGTCTTCGCTTACTGTCCAGTCTGTACAGATGTTGTCAGTAAGAGTTCCGTTCTCCTCGTCCCAGCTGAACATAGGCTCAGCGATCAGAGCAGTACCGGTGCTTGTGGAGTCAAGCTGCATGGTATCGATTCCGTACCATTCGCTGTCGGTCATGACAAATTCTGTCTTCTCAGCAGGATCTGCCGCCTCATCGCCGCCGCCTCCGCATGCTGCCATTGAGAATGTCATGGCTGCAATGAGGCCGAGGGTCAATAATTTCTTTTTCATTTCTTCCTCCTCCAATCAAATTTGAAGTTCTTTAATTTATTGTAAAATGTTTTACAATACGGCGTTAAATGTTTTCTGCGAACTTCCCCTCAGGCAGGCGCTGACGCTCTGCCTGAAGCGAATCTGTCCGCATACTGTTACTATATGTGTAATGGGTGGTAACATGCAACCTGATGACCCGGGGATACCTCCTCCGTTTCCGGCTGGGAATTCTTACATTCCTCGGTAGCATACTGACATCTGTCACAGAACCTGCAGCCGGCGCCTATCTTTATCAGGCTTCCCGGATCTCCTGACAGAAGCTGCTTTTCTCTGTCTCTGAGAGTAGGGTCCAGAATAGGTGCGGAACTCATAAGTCCCCACGTATAAGGGTGCTTAGGGTTATTTGAAACTTCAGCCGTCGGTCCGAACTCAACCAGCTTGCCAAGGTACATTACCGCAATCTTATCGCTGAGATACTTTATAACGTTAAGGTCGTGAGTTATTACCAGATAAGTCAGGTGGAGCGTTTCCTGCAGGTCGAGAAGCAGATTGAGAATCTGCGCCTGTACGGAAATATCCAGCGCCGATGTAGGCTCGTCCAGAATCATAATCTTAGGATTCAGCGCAAGGGCTCTGGCTATAGCTATTCTCTGGAGCTGTCCTCCGGAAAGCTGATGAGGATAGCTGTCCAGATACCTTTCGTCCATCTTTACCAGGTCGAGTACTTCCTTTGCTTTCTGTCTTGCCTCTGCCTTTGACGCACCGTGAACTATCATAGGTCTCATAATGGAGCTTTCCACTGTCTGTCTCGGGTTCAGATTGGAAGCAGGATCCTGGAATACTACCGCTATGTCGGTATGAAGCTTCTTCATATCGGCTCTGGTGGCCTTCGCAAGGTTTACGCCATCGATGTAGACATCTCCTCCGGTCATCTTCGTCAGGGAGAGAAGGGTACGTGCAAGAGTGGTCTTTCCGCTTCCTGATTCTCCTACCAGTCCGACAATTTCACCTTCATTTATGGTCATGGTGATGTCATCAACTGCCTTTACATAGCTCTTCGTCTTCTTTACGAGACCCTTGGAGATGGAAAAGTACTTCTTCAGTCCGTCAAGTTCTATCATAGCTCTTTCTTCCATGTTACTTTTCCTCCTTTCCTATTTCGTGACATCTTACCATGTGATCCTCTCCCACCATTGTCATAGGAGGATCTTCTGTCTTACATTTCTCCGTTGCGTACGGACATCTGTTTGCAAAGCGGCAGCCCGGCTTCTTTTCGGTGATTCTTGGTACGTTGCCTTCAATAGTCTGAAGTCTTCCTTCATTCTTCGTCTTTCTTGGAAGGGCGGCCATGAGGAGTCTGGTGTAAGGGTGAACAGGGTTCTTGAAAATCTCAAATACGTCGCCTGTTTCCACCATCTCTCCTGCGTACATTACACCGATTTTATCCGCAACTTCAGCTACGAGACCGAAGTTATGTGTAATGAGCATTACCGCGGTATTGAACTGTTCCTTCAGTTCCTTGATGATTGCCAGAATCTGAGCCTCGATGGTTACGTCAAGAGCCGTGGTAGGCTCATCGGCAATCAGAAGCTCCGGATTTCTCGAAATCATCATTGCTATCATTACACGCTGACGCATACCTCCGGAAAGCTCGTGAGGGAAGCTCTTTGCTCTTTCCTCTGCATCCGGCATCTTTACGTCCTTAAACAGTTCTATTACTCTGTTCCATGCTTCCTGTTTATCCACCTTGTCAAGCTCTATAGCTTCCGCCACCTGACTTCCTACGGTGTATACAGGGTTCAGAGAATCCAGCGGGTTCTGGAAAATCATTCCGATTTCCTTACCTCTGATCTTCTCCATCTCCTTTTCGGTCACTTCTCTCAGATCTCTGCCCTTGAAGATGACCTTTCCGGTAATCGTCTCGTTCCCTCCCGGAAGAAGATTCATTATGCTGTGAGCCACTGTGGACTTTCCGCATCCGGATTCTCCTACCACGGCGAAAATCTCGCCTTTATTGATGGAGAAATTTACATCCTTTACAGCAGAAAGGTAGCCCTCTTTTACTTTATAATCTATTGACAGATTTTCTAATCTAAGCAGTTCTTCGCTCATATTCGCACTCCTTTCTACTGTGACTTCATATGCGGGTCAAGGAGATCTCTGAGACCTTCGCCTATGAGGTTAAATCCGAATGTAGTATATACAAGTGCAATGCCCGGGAAAAGGCTGAGCCAAGGAGCTCTGGTTATGTTGGAAAGTCCGTCGGATATTGCAAGTCCCCAGTCAGGTGAAGGCGGCTGAGAACCGAGTCCCAGGAAGGACAGTGTCGTGGTGGACATTATGGTTCCAGGAAGATTCAGGGATACCATTACCACCAGTGACGGAATTACGTTCGGCAGTATGTATCTTGCCATGAGGGAGAAGTTGGATTCTCCGAATGCCTTACCTGTTTCAAGGAATGCCATGTGCTTCAGGGACATGGTCTTTGCTCTTACCGGACGCGCATATCCTGCCCATGCTACAAAGGAAATAGCGATTACGGTGTTTGTCAGACCTTTACCGATGATTGTAACTACTGCAAGAGCAAGGATTGTTCCCGGTATAATCCATGTCAGGTCAGTAAGGAACGACAGAACTCTGTCTGTCCACTTTCCGAAATAACCGGAAGCCAGTCCTACTACGATACCTATTGCCAGCTGGATGATACCTCCCAGGAATGCAACCCAGAGAGCTATTCTGGAACCGTATATTGTTCTGGAGAAAACGTCTCTTCCAAGCTGGTCGGTTCCGAACCAGAAGTCTGCGCTCGGAGCCTCGAGTCTTCCGCCGACGCTCTGTTCAGTGTAGGCGTATGGTGCGAGGAAATCCGCAAATATAGCGACGAGTATTACGCTCAGGAGAATGAAGAAACCTATCATGAAGTTCTTATTCTTCCAGCACGCATAAGCTGTTTCCTTGAGCTTTCTCTTAGTCTTGCTGTCTATGGAAGGACCTTTTGCAGCTGCCGTATTTGTACTCATTTTAGTTGTCACCTCCTGCCATAGAAAGTCTGATTCTAGGGTCGAGAACACCCATAATCAGATCGCTTGCAAGGTTGCATAATACCGTCAGAATTGCTATGAGAAGCAGTACCGCCTGAACTACCGGCATATCCTGTACGGTAATGGAGTTAAGAAGGAGATTTCCCATTCCAGGAAGTCCGAATACCTTCTCGATGATAACCGCTCCGGATATGAGCCATGGAATTGACATGAACACCAGTGTGGTTACCAGAATCAGGGAATTTCTGAGAACGTGCTTTATCATTACCGTTCTCTTAGGAAGTCCCTTGGCGTAAGCTGTCGTTACGTATTTTTCGTTTATTACGTCGAGTACTTCAGATTTTGTAATACGGAGGGTTCCTCCCATACCGGTAAGTACACATGTGGCTATCGGCAGTACGAAGTACTCCGGCCCCGCGTATCCGCTTATCGGGAACCATCCCAGCTCCACCGCGAATATTATTATGAACAGCGCTCCCAGCCAGAATCCCGGTACTGCCGTCAAAAACAACGAGAAGTTTACCGTGAACCGGTCGAACAGCGTATCCTTCTTAATGGCACATAAAAGTCCCAGCGGAAGAGCTATTATAAGCTCGAAAATCAGCGACCATCCGCAAAGCTGAAGGCTGTACGGAATTCTTTCTTTCATCAGACCCCATACGTCGGTCTTATATCTGGTAGAAGTACCAAAATCACCGTGTATGGTGTCGTCCACCCAGTTCTTGTACTGGGTCAGGAACGGCTGGTCATAGCCCATTTCGTGAGCAATCTCAGCTTTCTTTTCCTGGGAGACCTTACGGTCTACCACCATGTCGATAGGGTCTCCGGGCATCATGTACATCAGGCTGAAAACCAGAAATGATACCACGATTACCAGGAGAATACCCTGTACGAGCCTCTTGATTACATAACTTCTGATAATAATCGTCTCCCTTCTTCAGTATGCTCTATCATTTATCAGAGATTGGACGTCTTTACTCCTCCACTCTCTGGTAAATTCTGTTTCCGCACAGCACGCCCCACGCGCGGCCGTCTCTTATGTAGAATTCAACTACTCTGACTCTTCTTCCCGTCTCTTCGTCGTAGGCCGCAAACACGCTGCCGTAGCAGTACTTCAGCTCCGTCTTTACCCATCCGAGATCGGCTTTGAGCTTACCGTCCTCCATGGTCACAATGAAATGCGCAGGCATTCCTTCCTGGGAGCAGAAGTCTCCGAAAAGCATTCCCGGACTGCTGAACTCTTTACCCGAAGGTTCCGCCCAGTAATGAGTCGTCTCCAGAGGCAGACCGAGAATCAGGTTGTAACATACCCACTGGAAGTCCTGAACGTCCAGGTCTCCTTCGTTGCAGAGCACCGCTGCGGAATATCCGCCTTCAACAAAGCCTCCGCAGGTGGAAACCCCGTGAAGTCCTCCCGTATGCTCGCATACAACTTTGCCGTCTATGAGTCTTTTCTCAAGGCCGAAGCAGTAAAACGGCCTCTTCCTTTCCGGAAATTCTCTTCCCACGAGTATTTCAACGGCTTCCTCCGGTATAACCTGCTTTCCTTCCCACACGCCTCTGTCGGACAGCATCTTGTAGTATCTGGTCACGTCAGACGATGTGGATTTCACACAGGCACAGCCTCTGAACGGAGGCAGAACCGACCAGTTGTCATCCTCCAGGAGGTTCCCGTCGTCATCTCTTTCAAAAAGGCTTGTCATGTTATCACCGGCAAGTTCCCTCGCTTCCGAACCGTCAAGGTCCAGAACCGTTCTGGTCATTCCCAGTGGTTCAAAGATTCTCTTCTTAAGAAACTCCTCCAGGGTCATTCCCGATGCCTTGTCGACCACGTAGGAAAGAACGGCATATCCTTCGTTGGAATAACTCATGTACTCTCCCGGTGCTCCGATTACCCTGTAATCTCCTTTGGAAATGTATTCGATGACTTCTTCAATAGTCTCCATCTTGTTAGGAGCAGTCCTCAGCATCTCTCTGTACCACTCGCTGTCCTCCTCTACGCTGTTCATGGCGATGGACCATTCCAGAGGAGGAATAGGAGGTATGCCGGCATTGTGCATTGCCAGATTTCTCAGGGTCACACATTCGTCCGGCGTTCCCGGAATATGAAAATCCGGGAAGTACTTACAGACAGGATCGGAAAAGTTCAGCTTTCCTTCCGTCTGCAGAATGGCACATGCCAGAGTGGTAAAGGATTTGCTCATCGAAGCGATACCGAAAACCGTATCTCCGTCCGGAGCCAGATCTCTGGAGATGCTTCTTTTGCCGAAGCCCTTTTCAAAAATCTTTCCTTCCGGTCCGCGAATGGTAACCGCCATACCTGAATATCCTTTTTCCTCAAACTTCTTTTTGAAAAACTGCTCGAATTTCTGAACGTCGTACTTCATATCGCTTAACCGTCTCCATTATTTCATAATATTCAAACATTTGTGTCTGCTTCATCCACAATATCTATCAGGCATATATTTAAGCAATTCCCGTGCCATTGAAAGAAAAAACGGCATCATGCTCACAGTGTTCCTCCGGTGGATTTTAAACAGGCTCTCATCCCGAGATTTTCAACCTGTTCAGACACCATTCAAACCCTTCGGCCGTCATGCCATATTCTTCTCTTCTTCTCTATATCGTCACGTCAGCAACATTTTTTCAGCAAAACTGGTTGCAATGGCTCCAGTAATGTATTATTTTAAAAACAATCCCGTTTCATCCTTTTATTTCCCGTTTTTTCAGCTTTTCCGTTTGCAAAATAGGTAATTTTCACAAAATAATAGGATGAAAAAAGATTTTACATCTCAGTACAAACTGAGTAGGCCGCTGTTTGTCG
>DXHZ01000022.1 GCA_019113145.1 Candidatus Avanaerovorax faecigallinarum | reverse complement strand
AAAGAGCAGTGGCAGGCGGGTGATTAGGCGTGTGATTGCTCCGTGATTGCTCTGCTGTGGGCCGGATGGGACAAAAACTGCTGCCGCGGCCGACGGAATCTGTACCGTTGCGGGTAACAACCTGAAATGTGGCCGAGAAATCGGCTTGAATAATATGTTGATGAAGTGAAAATCTCGGCCACTTGCCGGGATTTTGCCGTTTTTGCAGCAAAATCCGTGGGCCGCGAACCGGTAATTCAGGGCTCGCGGCCCAACCCCTGGATAACAGTATTAAGAGAAAAATAATAATAAGTAAAAAACAGTTGAATTTGTTAATAAATGTAAGTATAATACTGTAAAAAGGGGGTAAAAATGAAAATCAAGCCTTTAATAGAGAAAGAGCTGATAAGGAACCTGAATGCCAGAGAAGATTTTATGGAAAAGCTGGCAAGTCTGCCTGAGGGTTCGCTCAGAGCGGATATACGAGGCGACAAGGTATACTATTCCAGACGAATCAACGGTAAGAGCTACTATATTAAAAGCGGAAATACCAGACTCGTTAATCAGCTTAAGGAGCGTAAATTCGCAGAGACAGGTCTTGAGATTGTGGAAAAGAATATAGCGCACTTGCAGGCTTTGCTGGACAATTATCAGACGTTTTTGACCGGTGATATACTGGAAAAGCTCCCGAAATGCTATCGATGTGAAGCGGAAATGAACGGTGTTTTTAACGGACGTTACATAAACGCCGGGTATTGGGAAAAGGCCGACTATCCGAGACGTGACTGGAACCCCAAATATAAAAAGCCGGGGCACGTAACGCTTAAAGGTGAAGCCGTGCGGAGTAAGTCGGAACTTAGCATTGCCAACATTCTTCATGGAAAAGGGATACGCTACCGTTACGAGGAGGAAATCGAGGTAGGCGGAATACTGTTTTGTCCGGATTTTATCGTATATGTGGAAAGTGAGGACAGATACCTGATTCTGGAGCATTGCGGACTGATGCTTGACGAGAGTTATCAGCGGAGATATGCGAGAAAGGTGGCCAGGTATATTATGGGTGGACTGATGCCGGGGCGGGACGTTTTCTTTACGTATGACGACAAAGACGGCAACCTGGACACCAGGCTGATAAATGAGATAATAGAACTGTATTTTATGTAATGCAGGCATCGGGGGGTCAGGGGTGTGATTAACCATGTGAGCGCTCCTTGATTGCTCTGCTGTGGGCCGGATAGGACAAAAACTGCTGCCGCGGCCGATGGAATCTGTGCCGTTGCTGGCAACAACCGAAAATGTGGCCGAGAAATCGGCTTGAATAACATGTTGATGAAGTGAAAATCTCGGCCACTTGCCGGGATTTTGCCGTATTTGCAGTAAAATCCGTGGGCCGCGAACCGGCAATTCAGGGCTCGCGGCCCAGACGCCCAAGCCCGCACAGCCCAGCCCCTCAAACCCCGATTATGTACATCATGTGAAAACGGGGCGAAAACTGAAAAAATCTATGAAATAACGGTTGACATTAGGCAGACGGGGTAGTATCTTATTATATAGAGTTAGCACTCGATATAAATGAGTGCTAATAACGAGGCGGACGGGCGTTGGTCAGAAAGGCGCACACCGGCACATTTAAGGAAGGAGGATATTATGGAGCTATCTGAAAGAAAACTTAAGATACTGCAGGCTATCATAAGCGATTACGTGAGATCGGCCGAACCGGTAGGCTCCAGAACCCTTTCCAGAAAGTTTGACCTTGGAATCAGTCCTGCCACCATCAGAAACGAGATGAGCGATCTGGAGGAGATGGGGTATCTGACTCACCCACACACGTCGGCGGGAAGAGTTCCTTCCGATAAGGCCTACAGACTTTACGTGAACAGCCTGATGCCGAAGCAGGAGCTTACGCCCCAGGAGAAGAGAACCATAGCGGACAGGCTGCAGGCTGATATAAACGAGTTTGACAGAACCATACAGCACGCGGCGCAGATTTTGTCGGAGATAACCAACCTGACATCCTTTGCGATGACGCCGACTAAAACGGAAGAAACGCTGAAATTCGTGAACCTGCTTCCGGTGGACAAGAACACCGTGGTGCTGATGATAGTGTCCGACAGCGGTGAGATTTCCAACACCGCCATGAGGATAAAGGTTCCGTACACGGAGGAAAACCTTCAGCTTCTGGCTAAGAGCATGACTTACACATACAGAGGTAAGAAGCTGACGGACGTGCTGAAAAGCCACATACAGAAGAATTTTGAGACGGACATAGAGGCTATGAGCAGGCTGGCGGATAACATTCTGCCGGACTTCATGAAGACTCTTGAGGAAATGCTCAACGTCCAGCTTTATATGGACGGCCTTACCAATATATTTGATCTGCCGGAGTACAGCGACATCGACAAAGCGAGAAAGTTCCTAGCTCTTCTCGATAAGAAGGAGGACTTTACGAAGAAGCTGATTGAGCGCGACGACGGCATGATAGTAACCATAGGAGGGGAAAATGCGGACGACATGATGAACGACTGCTCCCTCATAACGGCCACCTACTGCGTGGACGGAAAGATGGTAGGAAAGATCGGGGTAATAGGGCCTACGAGAATGAGATACGGAGAGATAACCTCTATCATGGAATATCTCACCGAAAACCTTAACAACACATTTAAGTTAGAAAGCGGTGAAAAGGACAGTGAGTGAAGAGATGAAAAAGACAAAAGGCGCAGGGACAAAGCCTGCAAAGGATGAAAAGCCCGAAGCCTTTGAGGACGAAACGGTAAAGACAGGCGAAACAAAGGCCGGCGAAGACGAAGGAAACGCTGAAGCCGAATCCGGAGAAAAAGCCGAAGCGGAGGCCGGAGAAGCCGGTTCAGGGACAGCCGAAGAAACCGGTGAAACCGAAGAGGCCGATGAAACCGGAGAATCCGGGGCAGAGGACGAAGCGCTTATGGCCAAGTACCAGAGACTGATGGCAGACTTCCAGAACTACAAGCGCAGAACCGAAAAAGAGAAAAACGATATTTACGCGTATGCTAACGAGAAGCTCATACTGGGGCTACTCGAAGTAATAGATAATTTTGAGAGAGCGGTGCTTTCCGAGACTGCGGATGAAAAGTACGCCGAAGGTATGGAGATGATCTTCAAACAGCTTAAGGGCGTGCTGGAAAAGTCCGGACTTGAGGAGATAAAGGCCCTGGGTGAGGGATTTGACCCTAACTTCCATAACGCGGTGATGACCGAGGATAACGACCAGTTTGAAAGCGGCAGCGTGACGGAGGTTCTCCAGAAGGGCTACACTCTTAACGGAAAGGTAATCCGCCCGTCAATGGTAAAGGTTAATAACTAAGTGATAAATAAAAGGAGGAAAACAAAATGGCAAAAGTAATAGGAATAGATT
>DXHZ01000021.1 GCA_019113145.1 Candidatus Avanaerovorax faecigallinarum | reverse complement strand
TCGCCTCTAATATAGCCATATCCCATGACCTCCTTCTTTTCTGATTACGTCCCCATTATACGAAAACGGCCGAAACGCCGAAATCGAATCCGGTGACATTTCAGCCGTTTTATGTGACATTTTTGTAAGGTCAGTCCATAACCCGCTTTTCGCTGCTCAGGTCTATGGATATCACGGTGCCTTTTCCCGGCGCAGACTCTGCGCTTATTTTGTGTGAAAGGCGGCTACAGGCGGTTTTGCACAGGTAGAGGCCAAGGCCAGTGGACTTTCTACCTGACCTGCCGTTGTAGCCGGTGAAGCCTTTTTCAAAGATTCGCGGCACGTCCTCGGGGGCTATTCCTATTCCGGTATCCGCGATTTTCAAAACCTTTTCCGGCGTTACGGTTATTGTCACCGACCCTTCACGGGTGTATTTTATGCTGTTTGAAAGCACCTGCTCTATTACGAACCGGAGCCACTTTTCGTCGGTCAGAACCTTTACGTCAGCACCGCCATAATTCAGCCCGATTTTCTTTCGGATAAACTGAGGAGCGTACTTTCTCACGGCGTCGCGGATTATTCCGTCAAGGTCATACTCCTTGAAAACGTAGTCGGAACTGTCATCTCCCAGCCTGATGTACGAAAGGGCCATCTCCGCATACTGCTCTATCCTGAAAAGCTCCGAAAGGAGGCTGCGGCTCTCCTCGCTGTCCTCACCCTCCAGCATCATCTTCATTGTGGAGATAGGGGTCTTTATCTGGTGAACCCAGGTGGTGTAGTAGTCCATGCTCTCTTTGGCGTCGTCCCGCCTTGCGGTCTCGCTTTCGTCGAGGAGCCTTTTCAGCTTTTTCACCATGGCCGTAAGGTCCTCTTCAGCCAGGGTTTTCCCTCCCTCGAGCTCTCCGGACAAAATCTGCACGTTCTCTAAAATCCTCAGCATCTCCCTGTGTCTCTTGTAATACCGGATAAAACCCGATACGAGGCACACCGCTCCCTGAAGGGCGCATAACCCCGCCGCATACAGAACCGCCTCCACAGGAAGATTGTAAAGACTGAAAATAACGGCAAATATTGTAGCAAAGGCTGAAAACAGAGCCGCCGGCGCCAGATGTTCCTTCACGTATTTAATAAATAAATCAAATCCCGTTTTACGCTTCATAGCTACTCCGATATATATCCGCTTCCGACCTTTGTCTTAATGAAATCCTTAAGTCCTGCGGCCTCCAGCTTCTTTCTCAGTCTGTTTACGTTTACGGTCAGGGTGTTTTCTTCCACGTAGGAGTCCATCTGCCAGAGCTTCGTCATCAGGGCGTCACGGCTTACGATTTTCCCTTTATTCTCCATAAGCGTCTGAAGTATCTTAAACTCATTCTTCGTAAGCTCTATGCGCTTTCCGCCGTAGGTCAGGCTGGCATCGGACAGGTTCAGAACGGCTCCTCTGCTCTCCAGAATCGGAGTCCTTCCTCCCATATCGTATGTGCGGCGAAGCAGAGCCTGAAGCTTTGACATCATTACATCAAGGTCTACAGGCTTTGGTATGAAATCGTCGCCTCCCATGTTCATTGCCATTATCACGTTCATATTGTCCGACGCGGAGCTTATGAAAACTATGGGAACCTCGGATATTTTTCTTATCTCGCTGCACCAGTGATAGCCGTTAAAAAACGGCAGCATTATGTCTATGAGAACGATGTGGGGATTGCAGGCCGTAAACTGGCCGACGATGTTCTGGAAATCATCGGCGAGAAACACCTGGTTTCCCCAGGATTCTATCTGCTTTTTCATGGCCTCCGCAAGAGGCCTGTCGTCTTCAACTATGAATATCCGGTACATGGTTTCTCCTTTGATACCGAAAAGTGTCCGACGGCGCCGCGGTAAAGCGGGTTTCCCATCGAACACTTCTTAAAATCCTTTATTTCCCCTCGAAGGCGTCGTAGATGGCTCTGATGGCCTTCTCGAAGTCCTTGTTCTCCACGCCTACGATAATGTTTATTTCGCTGGAGCCCTGGTCTATCATCCTGATGTTGACCTCAGCTTCCGCAAGGGCGGTGAAGAGAGCCGCAGATACGCCGTGACGTCTGCTCATTCCGCATCCTACCGTTGCGATAAGCGCTATGTCGTCGAACACTTCCATGCTGTCCGGATTCAGCTGCCGTTCAAACGCTTCCATAAGGTCGTCTCTGTTGCCGTTAAGCTGCTGTGTGTCAACCACCACGGACACGGTGTCTATTCCGCTCGGAATATGCTCGAAGTCCACGTCGAAGTCTTCCATAATCGTAAGAATCCTTCTGACAAACCCGCGCTCATTGCTCATCATATTCTTATAGATGGCGATTACGGTAAAGTCCTTCTTTCCCGCAATGCCAGTGATTACATCGTCCGCTCCGCCTTCGTGCTCTGCGGTGATGATTGTTCCCATATCGTCGGGAGCGTTGGTGTTCCTGATATTGATAGGAATGTTTGCAAGCTTTGCCGGATATATGGCGTCCTCGTGAAGTACGGAAGCGCCCATGTACGAAAGCTCACGGAGCTCCTTATATGATATTCTGCTTATAGGCTTTGCGCCCGCGACGATTCTCGGGTCGGCCTTTAAAAATCCCGACACGTCGGTCCAGTTTTCGTATATGTCGGCCTTTACGGCTCTTGCGACGAGAGCGCCCGTAATATCCGAGCCTCCTCTGGAGAAGGTTCTCACTCTGCCCGTCTCCGCGTTGGTTCCGTAAAAGCCCGGAATTACGGCTCTTTCGTGACTTGCAAGCTCGGCTCTTAAGGCTTCGTCGGTCTCCTCCAGAAGGAGCCTTCCTTTGCCGTCGAATTTAATCAGCCCTGCCGTATCGACAAAATCGTAACCGAGGAATGCGGCCACAAGAAGGGCGTTGAGATATTCTCCCCTGCTGGCAAGATAATCCGCAGAGCAGCCCTTTCTCATATTCTCCCTGATTACCGCAAATTCTCCGTCAATATCCACGTCAACTCCCAGGTTTACTTTTACCGCCATAAACCTGTCGGTAACAACCTGCAGCAGCTGGTCGTACGGGAGGTTGTGTTCCATGTGTGTCCCGCAAAGGTAGAGCAGGTCCGTAATCTTGTTATCTCCGTCGTATCTCTTGCCCGGGGCAGAAACCACAATGTACTTTCTGTCGCTGTCCGCTTCGATTATGTCCTTTATTTTTCTCAGCTGTATTCCGTCCGCTACGGACGAACCGCCGAATTTCGCTACCTTTATACCCATGGGTCTGTCCTCCTAAAAAATCAATATACGCCTAATTATACAACAAATCCTGCCGTTTGCAACGGTTTACGGGCACTTTATTATGATAAAGTTTTAACGGGCGCTACAGTTCCTTCTTAAGCTCTTCAACCTTGTCCAGCTTCTCCCACGGAAGATCTATATCGGTTCTTCCAAAGTGACCGTATGCCGCAGTCTGTCTGTATATAGGTCTTCTCAGATCCAGGTCTCTTATGATTGCCGCCGGTCTGAAGTCAAAATGCTTTCCTACGATTTCTGCTATCTCCTCATCGGATTTTACTCCGGTGCCGAAGGTGTCCACCATTATGGACACAGGCTTTGCTACGCCGATGGCGTAAGCCAGCTGTATTTCGCATTTTCTTGCAAGTCCTGCGGCCACCACGTTCTTTGCGGCGTATCTTGCGGCGTAAGATGCGCTTCTGTCAACCTTTGTAGGGTCCTTTCCGGAGAAAGCTCCGCCGCCGTGGCGCGCATATCCGCCGTAGGTATCTACTATAATCTTTCTGCCCGTAAGTCCGGAATCGCCGTGAGGCCCTCCTATTACAAACCTTCCCGTCGGGTTAACGAAATACTTCGTCTCATCGTCCAGAAGCTCCGCAGGGATTACCGGCTTTATAACGTACTCTATGACGTCCTTTCTTATCTGCTCCTGAGTCACGTCAGGATCGTGCTGGGTTGATATGAGCACGGTATCTATTCTAACTACCTTATCGTCGTCGTATTCCACGGTCACCTGGGATTTTCCGTCAGGTCTCAGATATTTAAGGGTTCCGTTCTTTCTCACCTCTGCCAGCTTGAGAGCCAGCTTGTGAGCAAGGGCAATAGGCATAGGCATAAGCTCCGGAGTCTCGTCGCACGCGTATCCGAACATCATACCCTGATCTCCCGCGCCGATGGTGTCTATCTTGTCGTCCAGAGTCCCCTCTTTATATTCGAGAGCCTTGTCCACGCCCATGGCGATGTCTCCGGACTGCTCGTCTATAGCCTGAAGCACGGCGCATGTGCTTCCGTCAAAGCCGTACTTCGCGCGGTCGTAGCCGATGTCTACGATGACGCTTCTGACGATTTTAGGAATGTCGATGTAGCAGTTCGTGCTTATTTCCCCCATAACCATTGCATAGCCTGTGGTCGCCGTAGTTTCGCAGGCTACTCTTCCATACGGATCCTTTTCCAGAATGGCGTCGAGTATGGCGTCGGAAATCTGGTCGCACACTTTGTCGGGATGTCCCTCCGTTACGGATTCCGATGTAAACAATCTCTTCATTTTCTTTTTTCCTCCTGTCTGAAAGCAAAATAAAAAACCTTTTCTCGTTCTAAAAGAAAAGGTCCGATTGTCAGCGTAATCATTCCTCATCTTTCAGAAATACGTTTCCCGCATTCTGTAGGATGTAGCACCTTCCGCCGAAGCCTTGAATCATCAAAGCCTCCGCCAGGGTTGCCGGGCATCACAGGGCCTATTCCCTCCGCCGCTCTTGATAAGGAGTTTCAAATTCAATATTGATTTCCTATAAATTATACTATCATTGGCAATTTTGTCAACGATATATTATAATGGTCACATGACTAATAATACCACCGCAGGAAGCGGTTTAAACAGAAAAAGCGGCCATCTTTCAGAAAGAATGACTCTGAGGCTTTTAGGCGGGGGTCTGTCGGAAACCGCAGACAGCAGCAGAAAAGAATTTCAGAGCGCCTACGTTACCGATACGAGGCTCATGGGCGTTCTCGGCATGAGAATTTGCTGGCATCTTCCCGATAATACCCACTATAAGTACCAGTATCAGTTTTTCTACTTTGACGCCGAGGAATACGGCTTTGACAGGTACGAAAGCGGCCTTTCCGCCATATGCTGCCGGGATTATCATCAGGATCCGTCGGCGGTCAGAGAACATGCATCTTCCATGTTCGGAGGCCTTGGCGCCAGAAAGAGAGAGATAGACGAAAAGCAGGCTGTTTACATTCTTCAGCGCTACGCGGCTTTCAACAGGGCTCACGGAATTCCCATGCCGTCGCCTTCTGAAGAATACGCAAGCCTCCTCGACAAAGAGTGCAGCCTTTCCGAAGCGGAGAGAGAAAATCTCCGGGAACTCATCTGCGTGAAGGTCAGATTACCCTATGAGGCCGCCAACTATTTTCTCATGCGCTCACTTGGACGGGATTTTAAAGCTGCGAAATGGCTTGCTGAAGAAAATGTGAACTGTGAACTCTTTCCGGAGCTTGCCAGATGCACCCTTTGCAGAAACGCATCAAAGCCTGACGGAGACCCGGAGCTCCTCGCCCTCGGCGACGTCAGTCTCACATGCGAATCTCTCATTGAGTCCAGAGATTCCTACTATATCGGAGTGAGCAGAATACGGGTAAACAGGCTTAAGATAACTGAAGCTTCACCGGTTTCCCTTTCAAAGATAACCCCGGCCGAAGCCGCCATGATTCTCTCAAGGTCCGAATACGTATCCAACTATAAAGTGACAGGTCCGGCAGAGGCTATAAACAGATTCATCTCTCCGATGCTGGTGGATTCCATCATTTCAAAATACGACGAAAACACCCTGTTTGCACTCTACAAGTCGAACAACGACCACGTTAATAACAGAGTCTACAGGCTGGACAACGACCTCATCGGGGCATGCTACCTGACGGAAAGCGGATACTTTATCGTGTTTTCCGGTTCTCTTTCGGGTATAGAGTATATGGAAAAGGGTATAGAGGATTCGCCTCTCAACTTTTTCCTGGAACCTTACGGCAAGTTCGAGTTTCACGAAAACATAATGTGGGAATTCATAAGCGGGGGCTACGACGACCTGGCGGAGTTCCTGTACGACATGGACTATTTCGACGATGAAGATTAATTTTAATGGGTTTACTCGCATATGCATTTATGTAAACTAATGTTCTCAGTGAGCCGCAGGTTTTCAACATTAAGATTTTCTTAAGTTTTTAAGGGGTTCTGCAGTTTTCCACACGGATTGTCCGAATTGCATACAATCTTGTTCACAGGTGCGTGTGGATAACTCTAATCCCGCAATCCCTTGAAATCACAGGTTATTGAGCATGTAATCCTTTTGTCAACAGGAAGTTATCCACATAGATTACGCCTGTTTCTCTGTTCTTCGGATTATCGGGCAAAATTCCGCGTTTCCGGGGTTTTTTAAGAACAGATTGTAAAAGTTTTGAAAAGTTTTCTTTAAGGAGATATAAAAATGAAAACAGCCAGACTATTTAAAGAAGACGTATATCTTAAGGAGACCGACGCCGAAATTCTCGAAGTGTCTGCCGGAAAAGAAGGCGCTTTAGTCGTTCTCGACAGAACTGTTTTCTTTCCCACCGGAGGCGGTCAGAGCTGCGATACCGGATACCTGGGCGGCCTTCGGATAAAGGAAGTCTACGAATACGACGGGGAGATATACCACGTTGTGGAGGATGCAGCCTCCCTTTCTCCCGGCGACAGAGTACACCTTCAGATAGACTGGGACAGGCGCTTTGACAACATGCAGCGTCACTGCGGAGAGCACATCCTTTCGGGAGTGTTCCATGCCCTTTGCGGAGGCGTGAACCGGGGCTTTCACATGGGCGACGACTATATGACCATCGACATAAGCCTTGAAGACGACCCGTCGTTTACGGAGATAGATGACAAGCTCCTCGCGGAGGCCGAACTCAGGTGCAACCGCATCATATGGGCCGACATGCCCGTAGTTTCGCGGCACTTCGACAGGCGGGAGGAAGCGGAAAATCTTCCTCTCAGGAAGAAGCTTTCCATAGAATCGGATATAACCATCGTTTCCGTTGGAGATATAAACAATCCGTCGGACTGCGTGGCGTGCTGCGGCACCCACCCTTCCACCTCCGGTCAGGTGGGCATGGTGAAGATTTACAAAGCAGAGCCTAACAAGGGCATGTACCGCATATACTTCGAGGCCGGACAGCGGGCGCTTGTGAAGTACCGGAACCAGTTTGACATACTTACGGAGCTGGAAAGGGATCTTTCTGCAGGAGACGACGACGTTCTTCATAAATACGGGGCCTTAAAGGACCGCCTTGCCGCCGCAAAGGATGAAGTGTATCACCTGAAAAGGGCGCTCATAAGGCAGGCGGCAGAGGAAATAAAGGGCTGCGGCGATGATTTCATCGCAGCCTCCTACGAGCTTCTGGAGCCCGGCGATTTCACCGAGGTATATAAGGCTCTGGGCGAAAATCTCCCGAAGCTGCTGGCTCTGATTCACAGTCCGAGCCACACCGCCGCCCTGTTTTCGGCATCGCCTGAAATCAACTGCGGAAAGCTTATAAAGGAGTATGCGCCGGAGTCGGGAGGCAAAGGCGGCGGCTCCGCTTCAAACGGCCGCGCCGTATTCCCTACCGGCGAGGCTCTGGATAAATTTATAGAAGTTTTAAGAGGAGTGTGGCGAAATGAGTAAACCATCCATTCAGATAACGCTGGTGGACAGAAAAGGTCCACGGGGCTGCCACCGCGGCCACAAGGTAGGCGATACCTTTGATTTCGATACGGAAAGAGGCAGACTTTGTCCCATGGCCATGCACGTAGCTTTCCCGTACATAGATATTCTGCGTTACGGCGGAACGCTGCCTGCCGGCAAAGACGGGGATTTCAGATTCTGCTGTCCCGACGCCGACGTAATAAATATCTTCAGACTTGAAGTAAAGGAGAAAGAATAAAATGGACAGAAAAGAACACGCAACAAACCTTCACCACAGCAAGTACAACTGCGCCCAGGCCGTAGCCTGCACATTCGCGGATAAGGCCGGCTTAGATGAACAGGATGTTTTCAGGGCTGCCGAAGCTTTCGGATTCGGCATGGGATCCATGAAGACCTGCGGAGCGCTTTCCGGAGCCGCGCTCATCATCGGTCTTGTGAATTCCGACGGAAACCTTGAAAACCCTGCCACCAAAAAGGACTGCTACGCTAAAATGAAGCAGGTCATGACGGCTTTCGAAGAGAAGAACGGCTCTACGGTCTGCGCGGAGCTCAAGGGTGTGGAGACGGGAAAAGTGCTCCGCTCCTGCGACGGCTGCATTCAGGATGCCGTAGAGATACTGGAGAAACTTATATAGCCGGCTTATTTCCGGAAATTCTTGAAGTCTTTTCGTTTATATGGTACAATAAGAAAGCTTGCGAAATCCGCAGCTTTTGTACCGTGGAGAGTTGTCAGAGTGGTCGATCGTGCGGCACTCGAAATGCCGTGTCCCTTGCGGGACCCCGGGTTCGAATCCCGGACTCTCCGCCAGCTTTACCTTCCATGGCAAGCTTTTGCCCGTGGAAGGTTTTTTGTTATAATGTTTCCAGGGAGGATTCGCCCCATGACGCTTGACAATAAACTTAACATAACGAGTTCCGCCGAGCTTGCCCGTGAAGAAGAGAGAATAAGCAAGAAAAAAGCGGCCGAGCTCTTTGAGAAAGGCATTTTAAAAAGCCTTGCGCCCGGAAAGTTCTCTTCTCTTCAGGCCATTCACAGATACCTGTTCGAGGATATTTACGACTTTGCTGGAGAAATCAGAACAGTAAACATCGCAAAGGGAGACTTCCGCTTCGCATCGGTCATGTACCTTGAGGCAGCTCTCGAAAACATAGACAGAATGCCTCATTCCAGCTTTGACGAGATAGTGGAAAAATACGTTGAAATGAATATCGCCCACCCCTTCCGCGAGGGAAACGGGCGAAGCATGCGAATATGGCTCGACCTCATGTTCAAAGCCTCTCTCGGCATGGTTATCGACTGGCGCAGAATAGACAGAGAAGACTATCTCCTCGCAATGGAAAGAAGCCCTGTCCGGGACATTGAAATAAAACACCTTCTTAAAGGCGCATTAACGGACGACACGGAAAGCCGGGACGTATATATGAAAGGCATCGACCGCAGCTACAGCTACGAGGGTTACGATGCGTTCAGGGCCGGCGACCTTTAGGCGTTTAACGAAATTGACAAAGGGTGATGATATGACAAAAGACGAAAGGCTGGCTGCCTTTGAGGAGATGCTCGCCGTCATACTCGAGCGTTACGAAACCACAACGGAAAGGAGCCGCCAGTCCAAAACGGACAGCGGCTACTTTTCCTGACTATATGACAAGTTAAAACGGATAAGGTATGCTTTCTTTTCCTGTAACTTTGTATATCAACGCTCCCACAAAGAATCCGATGATCGTAGGAACCAGCCATGCAAATCCCTGCTCTGCAAGCGGAATATAGCTGAGCACGTTATTCATGGCAGTCAGGTCTGCTGATATGAGACCCGAAGAAGCCGCAGCATTCAACGCGTCGAAAATTGCCATGAATACTGATGTGAACACAGCGCCCTTCCACGCTCCGTCGTTCGGCACAAATCTGCGGAATATACCGAGGAATGTCAGAACTACCGCGTTAGGGAACAGCAGTGTGAACACCGGTCCCGATATGAGAAGCACATTGCTTACTCCCAGGGATGATACGAGGAAAATGGCAAGGGTTATAACAAAGGCAGCCTTCTTGTAGCTGATCTTACCCTTTGACCAGTCCTGAACCCATCCGCCCGATGTGGAAATCATTCCGATGGCGGTGGTGAGACATGCAAATATTACGGCGATTGACAGCACTACGGTTCCTGCAGTTCCTGCAACCCTTCTTACGAGATCGGTAAGGAGGAACGTCGTATCAACGTCAGGCTCATAGATTCTGGTTCCCTGGGATCCGAGATATGCAAGGCCTGCATAAACCATGAAGAGCAGGATGAATCCTATTACTATGATGCCGAACATCATCTTTCTGTATTCGTGCTTTTCGGTGTAGCCCTTTTCCTGGAAAGCCGCTATGAATATTCCGGCGCAGATTATTCCGGTTCCCACGTCACCGGTGTTATATCCGGTCAGGAACGCATTGAGGAATGATTCGCCTCCGGTGGTAATAGTTCCTTCTCCCAGAGAATCTATAGGCTTAACTATCGCCAGAACGATTATAACCGCAAGAGTTATGAGAAGGATAGGTGTCAGATAGTTGCCGACTTTGTCTACCACCTTTGACTGGTTCATGGCAAAATAGTAGGATACTGCAAAGAATACGAACAGGAATGCCACTCTTACCCATGTCGGAAGTTCCCCGAATATGCCCTGCACGCCGGACTCGAAGGCAACGCCTCCGCATCTTGGAATGGTACCGAATATAACCGCTACCAGGCCGAGAGCCATGAAGAAGTAGTGCCACCACGGCGTTACATGCTGAAGCATGTCCTTAAGGCCGTATCCCACATTTCCCACTGCGGCAACAGCAAGCATCGGGAACAGTATTCCGGTAAAGGCAAGTCCCACGATTGCCGGGATTATCTGGTCTCCGGACAGAAGCCCTATCTGAGGCGGGAAAATCAGATTGCCGGAGCCGAAGAAAATTGCAAACATCGCAAATCCGACTACCAGAACGTCTTTCTTTGGATTTTTCATGTCTGATTCCTTTCCGGTGATAATTTCTGAAAAACTATCACCTTTTGTGTCATAATGACAAATAATTTAATTAATTTTGTGTTATACATAGCAAAATACGTACCACCGAAAACAAAATGGGAAGTCCGTTGAAAAACGGAACTTCCCGTAAAAACAGCCATATTCTCACTTAGTCATTGGATGTAGATTTCTTTATTTTATAAAAATTTCTTTATTAAATAAAAATTTATAGCTTTATCCCCAGCTTTTTTATCTTATACTGGAGCGCCTGAGGCGATATCCCCAGCTTTCCGGCAACGTCGCGAAGATACCTGTTATTCGCGATATAGTACTCTATAATCTCCTTTTCAACACGGTTCATTTCATCCTGAAGATTAATGTCACGGTTGCCTGAGAGCAGCACTCCGGACGATTTTCCTTTCACACCGCCCCGTTCCTCGGGTTCAGCATCCACGCTGCCGCCTTCCGACACCTGCACTCTCTCCAGAAGAGTCGGCACAGACGCCAGAGTTATATATGGAGTGGTCTCGAGGAAGAACGCTCTTTCTATGGTGTTCTTCAGCTCTCTGACGTTGCCCGGCCAGTTCCAGTTTCGGAATATATCCGAAACCATAGGACTTAATCCGACAATATTCTTACCGAATCGGGCATTAAATACGGAAATAAATCTGTCCGCAAGAAGGCTTACGTCGCCGGGTCTTTCTCTCAGAGGGGGCAGCTCTATATAGATAACGCTGGTCCTGTAATAGAAATCCTCCCTCATCTTCTTCTGCCCGATAAGGTCGGCAGGGTGCTCGTTCGATGCACATATAATGCGCACGTTTACAGGAATATCTTCAGTTCCTCCTACCCGGCGTATTTTGCCCTCTTCCATGGCTTTCAGAAGCTTCGCCTGAAACGGCACGTCCACCGAATTAATCTCGTCGAGAAACAGCGTTCCTCCATCAGCCTGCTCGAATATGCCTTTTTTGCTCTCCGCACCGGTGAAACTTCCCTTCTCCGTTCCGAAAAATGTACTTTCGATGAGGGAATCCGGAACTGCGGCGCAGTTCTGCGAAACAAAAGGCGCAGTTTTTCTGGAGCCCGAATAGTGGAGAGCTTCAGCTATAAGCTGCTTGCCCGTTCCCGTCTCTCCATATATGAACACCGGCGCAGAGCTTTCTGCAAAATCCGGGAGCCTTTCCTTTATGTTGTTTATTATAGGATTCGCAGTTACAATCCCGTCTATATAAGGATATCCCGTGCTCTCCTCCGTAACCTTCGGCCTGGTTTCGAATTCGCACTTATGGGCGACCTCCACCGCTGCGGCAACTCCGCTATTTTTATCAAAGACCGGGTAAACCACAGACGATATGACCAGCGTGAAGTTCTTATGTCTCAGCCTCTGGTTCTCGTTATACGTAACCTTTCCGGTCCGAAGAGTCATTATAACGGAGCTCGTGGATTCGTTCAGATTCTCATAAAGACTGTAGACGCTCTTTCCCACCAAGTACTTCGTTATAGAGTCGAGAGAAAGAGGCTCGGCATAGCGGGACATACAGTACTCCACCGTGCCTTCCCTGTTGAAAACCACGACGGCATAGGCCGAAGGGTTGTTTTCTATTATTTTTCGTATCGAATCAAAATACTGAAGCATAACGCCACCTCTCAGTTACATAATAACATAGCGGCGGTGTAAATGGAAAAAGATTTCTCCCCGGCCGCTGTTATAAACTCCGGTTATGTGGTAAAATATCCTGGTAAGAATACAGATTTGAGAGGAAAAGAAATGACGGAAGATATCCTTAAAATAACCAGATCAGTCTTTGACCAGCTGAACGCCAGCGAGGTATGCAGAAAACAGGCGAAAATCTGTGAAAACCTCATTGAAAAGCTGGAAAACGACGACATAACAGTTTCAGTAATAGGTCAGTTTAAGAGAGGCAAGAGCACCCTGAGCAACGCCGTTTTAGGCGGAGAGATTATGCCGGTGGGAATAGTTCCGATTACATCGGCCGTAACAAAGGTGATATACGGAGAAGAAAAATCCGCAGAAGTACACTTTTTCAACGGCGCGGTAAAGAACGTCGATTTTTCCGACCTTTCCACGTATATCAGCGAGCAGGAAAACGAGGACAACGTTCTCGGCGTTTCCGAAGTCGTCATAAAATGGCCTTCGGATTTTCTCAAAAGAGGTCTTACCTATGTCGACACTCCGGGAGTGGGCTCCTTTCACAAAAACAACACCGAAGTAGCCTATGAGTACATGAAGGAAAGCGACGCTGTCATATTCCTTCTTTCCGTGGACAGTCCCATTAACCAGATAGAAATCGACTTTCTGTATAACACCCGGGAGTACGCCGGCAAGTTCTATTTTGCGGTAAATAAAATCGACACAGTTGCTGAAAGCGATTTAAACGCCTACATGAAATACTGCGAAAAGCTTCTCAAAGAGCTTATGGATACAGATAAAATCATGCTCTATCCCGTAAGCTCCCGGGAAGGGACAGGCCTTGAAGAGCTGGAAAACGCCATTCTCCGCGACTGCGACACATCTATAAGAGAAATCATGGAGGCTTCCACCAGAAAGAAGCTGAGAGAGCTGATAAGCTCCGCCCTTAACCAGCTCACTTTCTACGGCAGAGCCATGAATATGGAATATGCAGAGCTGGACAGACGGTTTGCCGAAATAAACGAATATATTTCCGAGATAAAAGAAAAAGCTTCGGGATATGAAGCCATCTTCGAAATACACCTTAACGAGATAAAGCTTCTGCTTTCAGGCAAGGTATATGAGCTGTTCGGCATGGAATACACATACGATATCGCCGAGCTTCGTCAGAGCATGCTGATGATGACGAAAGAAGAATTTATGAAGCAGGTCGATGATATATGCGCAGACCTTAAGTACACCCTTGACAGGGTACTCCTTTACAGGGAAGAAAACGCCTATGTGGTAGTGAGAAAAACCAGCGCTCTGAAACGGCTTGCCAAAAATCTCAAAAAAATACAGAGCGGACTGGAGGATTAACCTCCGGCCCGCTTTTTTCTCTATTTTTCTCCGATTGCATACCTGTGCATCGTATCGAGGAGGATTTCCACCGTTTCCCGGTTTCTTTCCTTAAACAAATACGGAGCGTATGACAACATGCCGTAGGAGAGGAAAATCATCGCCGAAAGATTGCTCAAAACCTTCGGATCCGGTTTCCTTCTTCCTCTGCACAGAAGCGCCGTCACCTTCTCGAAAAATCTCAATTCAAAGGTTCTGAACCTCTCCCAGAGCTCTTCTCCCGCCTTCTCCCTTATCTCTATCATATCTATGTAGTTGGAAAAGCGTGATTCCAGGAATATCTCCCTGTACAGGATTCTCACTTCCTCATCGGACGCACCGGCGTCCTTTGCCTCTTTCAGGCGGTCGTACTCTCTCTCCATCTGCCAGGCTATGGCTCCGAGAAAGTACTCCTCCTTGGAATCGAACAGCGTATAGAAATAGCCTTTGGAGGCCTCGATGAGCTCCACAAGCTGATCAACCTTGACGTTTTTATATCCTCTTTCCGATATGAGCCTGAAGCCTTTGTCGAACAGGACTTCTCTGTGTCTGTCCTTTTCGGCCTCGGTAAAAATCTTTGGCATATGCAATCACCTCTGCTTCAGTATTTTATCATACTTTTTATCCGGTGAAAATCCCGCAGCATCACTTTTCAGGCGCGCCCATTGAAGACCGGCGTGATTTGTGCTAAGCTTTCTACTATAAGATGAAATTGCTTATCTGAGAAGGGAGACGATGTCTGAAATGATAATTGACTTTAAAAATACAGCCCCTGCGAACGCGGAGCATTTCAAGGGCGGAGACGGAACCGCCATTATAAGGAAGTTCGAGGACGAGAGCAACAAAATCATGCTTTTCACTCTGCCTTCGGGAGCGTCCGTAGGCGTTCACAGCCATGAGGGAAACAGTGAGATAATATACCTGCTGGAAGGCTCGGGCTCAGCCTTTGACGGAAAGGAATGGACTCCGGTAAAAGCCGGCGCCTGTCTTTACTGCGCCGAAGGGCAGACCCACGGCCTCAGAAACGACGGAGACCGCGATCTTGTGTTCTTTGCCGTCGTTCCGGAACATCATCTGAAACAGCCGGCTTCCACGCAGCCATCGCAGTAGGTCTGTTTAAGCAAAAGCGCCCTGGACTTTTCAGCCACGGGCGCTTTCTGATATCATATTCGATTTTTAGTTTCTGCTGTGTTTTCTCCTGTAAAGTGCAAGCGTTGCCGCAGCTGCTCTCGGAAGTTTATCCGCTTCGATTCCCTGAGCATAGTCCATCATTTCCTGAAACAGTGCCTCCGCTGATGTTTATGATGCCGTTCCACTTCTTGCTAAAGGAAGAGTGGCTGTATTCAATATCATTTTACGTTTCATCAATCCGTTGGAAAGCAGAAAAGGCGGCGGCTAAACACCGTCACCTTTTTCTGTATTCATATTGATTCAGTTATCCGAATGCATTTCTTATCTTCTTCTGCTTTTTCTAAGCAGCACCACGAATGCGGCTCCGGAAGCCACCAGTACTAATGTCAGCAGCATTATCGGGGTTTCGTCCCCAGTCTTTACACCGTCGTCGGTCTGTCCTGCATCTGAGCCGCCCTGCTGATTATCTCCACCGGAAGGTGGGTTCGGATTATCAGCCGGGTTATCAGGTTCGTCTTCACCGGAAGGTG
>DXHZ01000020.1 GCA_019113145.1 Candidatus Avanaerovorax faecigallinarum | reverse complement strand
GATTATAACTCAAAGCGGCACAGATTTCGTCGGCCGCAATGGCCATTTTCAGCTCCGGCGGCCCAGACGGTGCAGTGACAAACTATTGCACATCAAACTTTTAAACGCCCCCCAGTCATGAAAAAACGGCCTGACTTCCGAAGCCGGCCGCTCTTTCGATTGAGGAACTATTATATTTATGAAAAGCTGATTGCTCATTTTGGCGCGGGTCTTGCGGCGCGCTGCCTGCCGCAAAGACTCCTCGCATTTTGCTCATTACGCCTCCGCTACTCTGGTGTCCCCGGCTCTCTTGTATCTCAAGAGGAGAGCAACTGCCAGAATGAGGGAGCAGGTCTCCGATACGGTCATTGTGATCCATACCCCGTTTTCGCCGAAGATGGCTGACAGTATGAGGAGGGCCACTACTACGAATACTGCGCCGCGGGCTATGGAAATGGTCATAGCCTGCTTTGGCAGCTCGATGGCTGTGAAGTATCCGCTTATTACCACTACTGCGCCCAGCGGCAGGAATGCCGGCGCGTACATTTTGAACGCCGCAACGCCGTGAGCGAACATTTCAGGCTCCTTTGACGGGTCGATAAAGGCTGCGACCACCGGGTCCGGGTAGAGAATACCGGCTACGCAGGCCAGCACCGCAAACACCGCAGCCACTCTCATGGCAAGGCGGAAAAGGTACTTCTTCGCTCTTTCCTCGCCCCGTCCGAAGTAGTAGCTTACCAGCGGCTGCATACCCTGATTCAGTCCCACCATCGTCATGAGTATGAGCTGTGAAACGTAGGATATTACGGTGAACACCACTACGCCCTCTTCACCTGAGGTTCTGGTGAGAACGTGGTTGAACATAAAGGTTGCAAGGGCTATGGAAAACTCCGTCACACAGTCGGAAATTCCAAGTTTTGCAGTCTTTAACAGTTCGTGGATCTTCACCTTCACCTTAACGAAGCTGAAGCCGGATTTTCTTCCCAGGAAGTGCTCCAGGAAGAGCACAAAGGAAAGAACCTGAGACGCGCCCGTAGCCCAGGCCGCGCCTGCTATGCCCCAGTGGAAGTGGAAGATAAACACGTAGTCGAGACCTATGTTGGCAACGGCTCCGGCCAGCGGGTAGAATATCGCCTTGTGAGGGAAGCCGTCCGCCTTAACCATAACCTCCAGGATATATCCCGTCATATAGAAAGGTATGAATATGAGGAGTATTCCCAGATAGTGCTTTACGTACTGGAGAGTGACCTCCGTCGCTCCCAGGAAATACGCCAGTCTCTCAAGGTTCAGAAGGGCCGCCGCCGTTACAAAGAGAGAAACGGCCGCAACGCCGATAACGCTCATAGTGAAGATTTTGTCGGCTTCGTCATGCTTTCTCTGTCCTCTGTAGACGGAAGCCCTGGTGCTGGCGCCTATACCTAAAAGTATGCTCAGTCCGAAGGAAAAGTTTATGAACGGCATGGAAAGGTTTACCGCCGCCAGAGCGTCCGGCCCCACGCCTCTCGCCACAAACATTCCGTCGACCATGGTGTAAAGAGTGAACACCCACATGGCCGCGATGGACGACAGCACGTATTTCAAAAGCTGCTTCCTCAGATTGCCTTTTGTTAAATTGTCTCCGCTTAATTCGATCATTTAAATCAAGTCTCCTTCTAAAAAATGTCTTAAATTGTCTTTAAATAGATTATAAACCTTGGTATAATACCAATGTAAAGGGCTTTTTTCAAAAAAGGAGAAAAAATTATGAAAGAGTACTATAAAATCGGAGAAATCTCTTCTCTGTATAACATAGGAACCGACTCCCTCAGGTACTACGAGGAGATAGGAATCCTTTCGCCAAAGCGTGATACCAACGGTTACAGAATGTACAGCATCGGCGACATAAGAACCCTCAACGTCCTCCGCGAGCTCAGATCCATAGGCTTTTCCATGGAGGAGATAAAGAATCACTTAAGCGGCTTCAACCTGGACTCCACCATGGATCTGTTCAAAAGCGAAATTCACAGAATCGATCTTAAGCTGACCGAGCTGACTCAGCTTAAGCGGCAGCTGACCTACAGAATCCGCGGTATGGAGGAGGCTCTTTCAATCAGCGAAGGCTCTGAAAACATTCAACTCAAAACCTGTCCCGACAGGAAGATATTTGCCCTGAACGACAACGTGACCCGTGAGGACGACGTGGACTTCTCCATAAAGAAACTACAGAAAAAGAGCCAGAATATGCTCTACCTCATCGGAAACGGCCACATCGGGGCGTCCATACCCCTCGACTATCTCGCCGGAGGAAGCTACGGCCACTACAACAAAGTCTTCACGATCCTCGACGACGACGCTGAAGATTTTGACGAGGTTCTGCCCGGCGGAAAGTACGTTTCATGCATGGTCAAAGGCTCCTACAGGCAGATGTCCCAAAGGTGGCAGGAGCTGTTTGAGTATGCGAAAAAAAACAGCCTCGTCCCTCAGGCCGACCCTCTTGAAATCTACATCATAGACAATCACGACACGTCGGACGAAGCCGAGTACGTGACCCTGATTCAGGTCAAGGTGGAATAGGCCTGAGAAGCGGCGGCGAGGCTGTAGGCTCCTCGACTACAGGCGGCGACCCTCAGGCGGGCAGGCGCTGCGGGCGGCCCCGCTGCCGAGACTGCGAGCCGGAAAATTTCACGAAATCTTAACTTGTATTTACCGGGCCGCGGGTATAAACTTGTCTTGAGGAAGTGATTTTTATGAAGTTTGATATGCACTGCCACACCAAAGCCGGTTCCATCGACTCCAAAGTGGAGACGGCGAGATATATTGAGCTGCTTAAAGAACAGGGCTTCGGCGGCATGCTCATAACCGACCACGATTCGTACAAGGGATATTACGACTGGCTTTCGACCCGTGATTCCATGCCCGATGAGATTAAAGACTTTGTCGTATTAAAGGGCGTCGAGTACGACACCAAAGACGCAGGCCACTTTATCGTAATCCTCCCCGACCACGTGCACCTTCACGTTCTTCAGATACGCGGAATGTCCGTGGAGAATCTGGTAAAGATCGTCCACGGCGTAGGCGGAATCCTTGGGCCTGCCCATCCTTTTGGGGCCAGAAGCTCCAGCGCCATGTTCTTCAACAAAATGCGCAAGAACCCCCACTTCATAGAGGACTTTGATTTTCTGGAAGGATTCAACACCTGCGAGACCGTCCGGGCCAACCAGCTTGCCCAGGCTTTGGCGGAAAGATACGGAAAGCCGTGCTTCGGCGGCTCCGATTCCCATAAGGAGATGTACGTGGGAATGGCGTTTACAGATTTTGTCGGGGACATAAAGTGCAACGACGACCTGATAAAGTCCTTTAAGGAAAACGGCGTTGCTGCCTTTGGCGGAACGGAGAGAGAGTTCCTGAAGAAACATAAGAAGAGAAACTCCTTCGTCGTCACCTGGGGCTTCAAGGCGTACAACAGAAGTCTGGGGCTCATATACACCCCGGTCAGAAAGCACAGAGTAAGGAAATTAGCCTTGCACCACCATATTTAATCTGATAAAATGTAATGGTACGACAGAAGAGACCGGCCTTTGAATGTCAAAGGCCGTCTTTTTATCTAAGACAAATATCGATGAATAACGGGGAGAACGAAATGAAAGAAACGAGTGTTAAGCCGAGCGGCCTTGCCCTGCTGCCTATTCTGGTGTTCCTGGTGCTCTTTATCGGCACGGGAGTAATTACCAACGACTTTTACGCCATGCCGGCGGTGGTGGGCTTTCTCATAGCCCTTGGGGTTGCCTTCTTCCAGACAAAGGGCAAAACCTTCAACGAAAAGATTACCATCGTCGCAAAGGGTGTAGGCGACGACAACATCATAACCATGTGCCTCATATTTCTGGCAGCCGGCGCGTTTTCCGGAGCGGTTTCAGCGGCAGGCGGAGTTGATAGCACCGTAAACCTGGGGCTTTCCCTCCTGCCTCCTCAGATAGCCGTAATAGGCCTTTTCGTCATAGGCTGCTTCATTTCTATTTCCATGGGAACCTCCATGGGAACCATTGCGGCTCTTGCGCCTATCGCGGCCGGTATAAGCGAAAAAACCGATTTCAGCATGGCCATCTGCATCGGCGCGGTAGTTTCGGGAGCCATGTTCGGAGACAACCTGTCCATGATCTCAGACACCACCATCGCCGCCGTAAAGACTCAGGGCTGCGAGATGAGGGACAAGTTCAAGAGGAACTTCTTCATCGTCCTTCCCGCCGCCATAGCCACCGTAATAGTGCTGTTCTTCATTACGGGAGGCGGGGATTTTGAGATAGCCGAAGGTCTTAGCTACAATCTTCTTCAGGTTATTCCATACATACTGGTTCTCGTTGCCGCCCTTGTCGGAATCAACGTGTTCGTGGTCCTGATAACAGGCACGGTTCTGTCGGTGCTTGTGGGGCTCTGCACGGGAAGTCTGGCTCCTTCGGCCATCTTCTCATCCATCGGAGAGGGCGTAACAGGAATGTATGACATCACCGTCATCTCCATGCTGGTAGCCTGCATAAGCGCTCTTGTAAAGGAAAACGGCGGCTTTGCGTTCATTCTGGAAAAGATACATAACAGAATCCACACATATAAAGGAGCCGAGTTCGGGATCACGGCTCTCATCTCCCTCGTGGATATCGCCACCGCCAACAACACCATCGCCATCGTAATCTCCGGCCCTATCGCAAAGGAGATAAGCGAGGACTACGGAATAGAATCAACAAGAAGCGCGTCCCTTCTGGATATATTCGCTTCGGTGTTCCAGGGCATCATACCTTACGGCGCCCAGCTTCTTTCCGCCGCCAGCCTGACGGGACTTACGTCCTTTGACATAATGCCGTACCTGTTCTACCCTTACTTCATGGGCGTGTGCGGAATAATAAGTATACTCCTGCCGAGAAAGAAGAAAAATGGACAGATGGATGTAATATAAACTTTTTATAAACTTAACACATATTTTCTTATAGTTTTTACTTTGAATTAAGTTGACTTTTTATTTTCACAGGACTATCGTAGTGTTTGGAAAAAAGATGCAAAGGGGTGAAATCAAAATGTTGACTTTTTTCATTTGTTTAGCAGCTCTTGTTATTGGTTATCTGATTTACGGAACCTTTGTCGAAAAGGTGTTTAAGCCGGACGACAGAAAAACTCCGGCTGTAGATCATCCCGACGGCGTGGACTATGTGCCGATGAAGCCTTGGAGAGCTTTCCTGATCGAGCTTCTTAACATTGCAGGTCTCGGACCTATTTTCGGAGCTATCTCTGGAGCCCTGTGGGGACCGTCGGTGTACATCTGGATAGTTGTCGGTACCATTTTCGCAGGCGGCGTTCACGACTATATGGCCGGCATGCTTTCCGAGAGAAACGACGGCGCCAGCATATCAGAGATAACGGGAAAATACCTGGGTAACGGTATGAAGCAGGTTATGAGAGTATTCTCGGTAATACTTCTCGTAATGACGGGAACAGTGTTCATGGTAGGCCCTGCCGGTCTTCTTGCGCTGCTCACCCCGAGCTGGGCAGGCGTGAAGTTCTGGACGGTAGTGGTTCTCGTATACTATTTCCTGGCAACTCTTCTTCCTATAGACAAGATTATCGGAAAGATTTATCCTCTTTTCGGCGTATGCCTCATTCTGATGTGTCTCATGGTGGGCGGAGCCACGGTTCTGAATAACGGATCCCGTCCTATGATGGAGCTTACCCTTGAGAACCTGAATCCTGACGGACAGCCTATATGGCCTCTCATGTTTGTAACCGTAGCGTGCGGAGCTATTTCAGGATTCCATTCTACACAGGCTCCGATGATGGCAAGGTGTATGACCAGTGAAAAGCAGGGCCGCAGGATATTCTACGGCGCAATGGTAGCCGAAGGCATAATAGCTCTTATCTGGGCGTCTGCAGCCATAGCTTTCTACTATAACCCTACTCACGGACTTTCGGATCTTTCAGATCTGGGCGGAGGAAATTCCACAGTCGTATACGATATGTGCGAGACCCTGCTCGGCCCTGTAGGCAGCGTAATAGCCATGCTGGGCGTAATCGTCTGCCCGATAACTTCAGGCGACACGGCCTTCAGAAGCGCGCGTCTTACCCTTGCTGACTGGTTTGATATCGACCAGGCAAACCTGAAAAAGCGTCTCCTTCTGGCTGTACCTCTTCTGGGAATAGGTTATCTCATTTCCCTGATGGACTACAACGTGGTATGGAGATATTTCTCCTGGTCAAATCAGACACTGGCTATGATTACACTCTGGGCAGCTGCCGCATATCTGTGCAGGCACGTAGGCAAAAACGCCTCCCTCATCTGCACTGTACCGGCAACGTTCATGTCGGCAGTCAGCGCCACGTACATACTCTACGCGCCTGAAGGTTTCCAGATGGGCTCCCACGGTATGACGGGCCTGGCATACGGCATAGGCATAGCCGTTGCGGTTCTGTTCCTTGCAATATTCCTGTTCAGAATCTATATTCCGGAAATGCGCAAGGGAAACAGACTTTCCGCAAGGTAGGCCGGAAGTAAACTTTTAAATGCCAATATGACTCCTTAAATATACAGCCGCCCGCTGATGCAGTATACATCGGCGGGCGTTTTTTATGCCGCTGATATTTCTGAAAAATTATATGGGCTTTACCCGGCTCTTATGATACAATATAGAAAAGTTTTCTGTTTTAAAACAGTACAGGTGTTTTTTCGAAAGGGGTGAAAATCTATGACAATAGGCGGATTTACCGTCAGTATTTCTATCATATGGCTTGTGATTGCCATAATATGCCTGATCATCGAGGCGGTTACCGTAGGGCTGACCACCGTCTGGTTTGCTGCCGGCGCAGTGGTATCTCTCATATTGTCTCTGTTTGACGTGAGCATTCCAGTTCAGATTGTAGTTTTTCTCGTTGTTTCAATCTGTCTCCTGGTATTTACCAGGAAGATTTTCGTAAACAAACTGAAAACCGGCTCAGAGAAAACGAACGTAGACGCTCTCATCGGGTGCGAAGGCCTTGTTATCAGCGATATCGGGGACTTCTCACCGGGGCAGGTCAGGCTGAACGGCCAGATCTGGACCGCTGTTGGCAGAGCTCCCGACATAGCCATCTCTGCGGGTACTGCCGTCAGAGTCATCGCTATCGAAGGCGTAAAGCTTATCGTCGAATCAACGGAAGGCTCTTCAGAAAGCGAAGCGCTTTAGTCGAATTTTCCTGTAAAAAGGGATTGAAAGGAAAGGGGAACAAAATGTTCAAATACATTATACTGCTAATTCTTGTAATCGTTGTTATATGGCTTCTCATATCCAATATCCGAATCGTACCTCAGGCGAAGGCCTACGTAGTGGAAAGACTGGGCGCTTACCGCGCAACCTGGCAGGTGGGACTTCATTTTAAGATTCCTCTCATTGACAAAGTCGCAGGAAAGGTATCGCTGAAAGAAAAGGTAATAGATTTTCCTCCTCAGGCCGTTATCACCAAGGATAACGTCACGATGGAAATAGATACAGTCGTGTACTTTCAGATAACAGACCCTAAACTGTATACCTACGGTGTGGAAAGACCTCTTGACGCCATTGAAAATCTGACGGCTACCACCCTCCGAAACATAATAGGAGAACTGGAACTTGACGAGTCTCTGACCAGCAGAGAACACATTAACGAAAAGATACGCCTCGTCCTCGATGAGGCTACAGATGCCTGGGGAATAAAAATAAACCGTGTTGAAGTTAAAAACATCACCCCTCCGAAAGACATTCAGGTCGCTATGGAAAAGCAGATGAGAGCGGAACGCGAGAGAAGAGAAGCAATCCTCATCGCCGAAGGTGAAAAGAAATCCAAGATTCTCATCGCCGAGGGTCAGAAAGAAGCTGCAATTCTGGAGGCGGAAGCGAAAAAGCAGACAGCAATCAAGGAAGCGGAAGGTCAGTCCGAAGCCATTCTCATGATTAACAAGGCTACGGCTGACGGTCTGCGAATGATTCGTGAGGCTGGAGCCGATGATTCCGTAATCAAGCTGAAAAGCCTGGAAGCTTTCGCGAAAGCCGCCGACGGTCAGGCCACAAAGATTATCATTCCTTCCGAGATTCAGGGTCTTGCAGGTCTTGCTGCCTCAGTAAAAGAACTGATAAAGGAGTAATATCAGGTGTTCCTTCATCTCCCGTCCTTCATATCGGACGGGAGATTTTCTATTTTGGGAAGGCTCCACCGGAAAGCCGCAGCGCATACTCTCAGGATTATTACCGCCGCCGTTCCGGCTATCATAGCAGGCGCAGAACCGGATAATTTCCAGACTTCCACGCAAACCGCCGCCCCTATTATGGATGAGCACGCATAGAAATGCTTTACGAATATGTAAGGCTTTTCACCTGCCATCATATCTCTGATAAGACCGCCTCCCACGCCGGTAATCACTCCTACGAAAACGAGAAGGAACACTCCGTAATCTCTGTCATTTTCCATGGCGGTATTTATTCCGATTACGGTGAACACTCCCAGTCCCACCGAGTCCATTACAAGCATCACAGTCTCGTATACAGGACCTTTCATTGAAGCCTGCTTCTTTACGGCGAAGAATACCGCCGCCGCGACAAAGGCTGCAATTCCCGTGTAAAGAGGATCTCTGAATGCCAGCGGCGGAGTTATGCCCAGAATTATATCCCTCACTATTCCTCCGCCAACGGCAGTTATTATTCCGAGTATCAGCACGCCCAGAAGATCCATCTGCTTCCTTATTCCCATCATCGCTCCCGAAACCGCAAATGCCGCCGTGCCCGCTATTTCAAGAATCATTAAAATCGTCCCGCTCATATTCCGTCTTCCTTCTCCTGCATGTTGCTGTCAGCTTTTGATTTCCGTCTAAAATTATATACACTATTTCCCCATCTATCCAATAGAATCTATATATACCATCCACCTTTTGTATTTTAAAAGCATTGACAAGATGCACTTTTTTTGATACAATTGCTCAGTTCGTGTGATTATAATTTAGGAGGTAATAATATTGAAAGCTTTCATTCGTGAATTTAAAGAGTTTATTTCAAAGGGCGATGTAATGAGCATGGCAGTCGGCATTATCGTCGGTACTGCGTTCACCGCTATAGTGACTTCCCTGAACCAGGATATCATCACTCCGATACTCGGACTTATCCTCGGTCAGATTGACTTCACTTCCCTTTCCATCACCGTTGGCGGCGCTTCCGTAATGTACGGAAACTTTATTCAGGCAATAATCACGTTCCTGATTACCGCATTCACACTTTTCCTCGTCCTCAAGGCGTTCAACAAGATGTCTGCAAAGGTTAAGAAAGCCGAGGAAGATGCAGCGGCAGCAGAACCTGCACCTGTGCCTGAAGACATTCAGCTGCTCACCGAAATCAGAGACCTTATGAAGAATAAATAGGATGTAGTTAATTAAGGAGAAAACTGTAATGAGAAAAGGTTGTAAACACTTAAGAATAGCCAGCATTCTGGTTATCGCTCTCGGAGTTATATCCATCATCGGCATCAGAATGATTCTGGGCTCGGATGTTGCCGCAGGCGAACTTACCGGAACCCAGCTTGAAGGAGCCCTCGGCGGTCTCGTAGGACTTTACGCATTTAACGGATTCAAAATCCTGGCAGGACTCATCGGACTTGCCCTTTCCAACAAAAAGTCCATTCTCACGGTCATTCTGGGAATAATCCTGTTCCTTTGCCAGCTGGTACCGTTCCTTCAAAGCGGAAACGGCACGGCGACCATCATCGTAAACATTGTGCTTCTGGTAATCCCTTACTACTACCTGCACAACGCTTACAGAAACTATAAGGAATAATTTATTCACGATATACACCCCCGCTGATGTTGTTTGCGGGGGTGTTTTTTTACGCGGAGCGGCGTTGCTGTTCGCGGAGCGGCGGTCTCACGGACGTGTCAGAGCGAGGGTCTCGGCCGCGAGCCCCCGTTTTCCTATTCACGGCCCATGGATTTTACTGCAAAACCGCCAAAATCCCGGCAAGTGGCCGAGATTTTCGCTTCTCCATCAGGTTTTCAAAGCTGATTTCTCGGCCACATTGACCGTAACCCTTCCGAGTGGCACAGATTTCGTCGGCCACAACAATTGTTTTCAGCTTCTGCGGCCCACAAGGCAATTCCTGATATGTCATTTCCGTAACCGCAATATAACAGAGCGGAAGATTTCTCCTCCGCTCCAATCCCGGCTCCGAGCCTCCACTACATCACTTCCGAAGCCAGCTTCTTAAACGCCGGCAGGGCTCTTTCGATGGTCTCCTTTGCCACGCAGTAGGAAATACGGACGTAGCCCGGCCCCGCAAAGGAAGTTCCCGGAACCATAAGGATGCCGTACTTCTTCGCCGCCTGTGAGAAGGTTTTGTCGTCTCCGCCGGGAGCCTTGACCCAGAGGTAGAATGCGCCCTGAGGCTTTACACAGCTGAAGCCGAGAGCCGTAAGCCCATCGTAAAGAAGCCGCCCGTTAGTCTCATAATAGGATATGTCGCATGTAAGATCGGCGCACCTTCCGATGGCGAGCTGAATCAGGGACGGCGCGTTGACGCACCCGCTTACTCTGTTTGCGATGGTGGCGGCGTCGATGAACTCGTCCGCTCCGTCGGACTCGTCGGGAATGAGCACGTATCCGATACGCTCTCCCGGAAGGGAAAGGGATTTGCTGTAGGAATAGCCTATGACCGTGTTCTCGTAGTATTTTGTCAGGAAAGGTACCTGTCTGCCGCCGTAGGCCAGCTCCCTGTACGGCTCGTCGGATACCAGATAGATGGGATGTCCGAACTCCGCTTCCTTTTCCCGGAGAACCGAGGCGATTTCCATGACGGTCTCCTCCGGGTAGATGACTCCCGTAGGATTGTTTGGGTTGTTTATAATTACTGCCCGGGTTTTCCCAGTTACCGCGGCGGCCAGGGCCTTTCCGTCAGGCAGGAAGCCGTTTTCCTCGGAGGTCTGCACCATTACCCTTACGCCGCCGTAATTTCCGATATAAGCGTCGTATTCCACGAAGTAAGGCGCGAATACGATGACCTCGCTTCCCGGGTCCAGAAGGGTTTTAAGGAGGATGTTGAGGGCGCTTCCCGCTCCCACCGTCATTATGACGTTCTTCTCTGTGAACGACGTGCCGAATCGCTCGTTCAGATTATCCGCGACGGCCTTTCTCGTCTCGGGAAAGCCGGCGTTGCTCATGTAGCCGTGAACCTTTACCGGTTCCTCGCCGTCCAGGATTTCCTTCATCGCCCTGTTTATGGCCTCCGGCGCGGGCACGTTAGGGTTTCCTATGCTGAAGTCAAAGACGTTTTCCGCGCCCCTCTCCTCAGCCATTTTCTTTCCCTCTTCAAACATCGCCCTTATAACCGAGTTTCCCGCAACCAGCGGCTTCATTCTGTCCGAAATCATTTTGTCCTCCTCATATCAAAAAGAGGGCAGCCCCTGCCGCCCCCTGTAATTTTACGTTTTATCTCATAGATGCCGCAATCTCGTCCGCCAGCTTTTCAACGGCCTCTGCCGTATCGGCGTTAAGAGATGACATCATCGTGGTCTTTTCTCCCAGAATTTCCATTCCCATGGCCTCGAGGTCCTTTACGAGAATGGATCCCGCCTGAGGCGCCCAGGTGCCGTTTTCAACCACCGCAACCTTTCTGTTCTTCAGCCCCAGCCTTGCCATATCGTCCACGAACTCGGCCATTATCGGGAACAGGTTGTTGTTGTAGGTTACGGAAAGGAGCGCCAGATTGCTCAGCTTGAACGCCGAGGAAATCAGGTAGGAAACGTGGGTATTTGAAACGTCCCTTACTTCCACGTTGGTCATTCCCTTCTCACAAAGCCTGCTGGCCAGCAGGTAAGCGGCTTCCTCCGTATTTCCGTACATGGAGGCGTAGCAGATGAGAACGCCCTTCTCCTCAGGCTCGTACTTGCTCCATTTGTCGTACTTCTCCACCATGTAGGCTATGTCCTTGGCCGCTCTGAACACGAGGCCGTGGAGCGGGCAGATGTACTCTATGTCGAGGGTGTAGGCCTTCTGAAGAAGCTTCTGAACCTGCATGCCGTATTTTCCCACGATGTTGGTGTAGTACCTTCTTGCAGGCTCGGCCCAGTCTCTCTGGTAATCCACCTCGTCGGAGAAAAGTCTTCCGTCAAGGCTTCCGAAGGAACCGAATGCGTCTGCGGAGAAAAGCACTTTGTCTGTTTTGTCGTAGGAGACCATTACCTCAGGCCAGTGAACCATCGGCGCGGTGTAGAAGGTGAACTCGTGCTTTCCGAAGGAAATCGAATCTCCCTCCTTTACAACCTGAACGTTTTCGTCGGTCAGGCCGTACTGCTTCATCATGGTTACAGCCTTTGCGGTAGTAATCACAACGGCGTCAGGATACTTCTCCCTCATGAGAGCAAGAGATGCGCTGTGGTCAGGCTCCATGTGGTTTATGATTATGTAGTCAAGGGTTCTGCCGTTCAAAACGTGCTCTACGTTTTCTCTGAACTGTCTCGTAACGTCCCAGTCCGCGGTGTCTATGAGAACGGTCTTTTCGTCCGTGAGAACGTATGAGTTGTATGACGTTCCCTCGGGTATAGGGTGTATATTCTCAAAGAGCGCAAGTCGTCTGTCGTTGGCTCCCACCCAGTACAAATCCTCTGTAACTTTTCTCACGCAATACATTTGAATTCATTCCTCCTCTGCTCTATTCGAAAAATACCTCCAGCCTCTCGGGAGCAGTCCGCTTTCCCGCAAAAGCCCCGATGACGAAGGCTCCTATTGAAATCAGAATCGACGGTACTATCGGCGATAAACCCAGCCACGTCACGTTGTAGCTCGTCATGATAATGAAGGCCAAAACGCCGCTGACTCCGGAGAGCAGGCAGGCTGTCGTATTGGCGCGCTTCCAGTAGAGCCCGAAGATTATCGGACAGAAGAAGGCGCACTCCAGCCCTCCCATGGCAAACAGGTTTATCCACACGATAAGGTCCGGCGGATATATGGTGAACACGAACACTATGGCTCCCACTATGAGGGTCGCCCACAGGGACATGTGCTTTATCTTTCTGTCAAAGCCTGCAGCCGCCTTTGTCTCCTCCCTGGCTATGTAGTTAAGGTAGAGATCCTTCACGATGGCCGCCGAAGCCAGAATCAGAAGGGACGACACCGTTGACATCACCGCAGCGAGAGGCGCCGCGATAAAAAGTCCCGCAACCACAGGGTTCATATACTTCAACACTATTGCAGGTACCACATAATCGGTGGTTTCAAACTCGTCCGGACTTAAAACAGCCGGTGCAAAAACTCCGGAAATATGCATCACCAGCATGAGGAAACCGATCACTATGGTTCCGTAGATCATTGCGCTGTGAAGAGCCTTTGTGTCCTTAAAGCCCATGCCTCTTACGGCTGTCTGCGGAAGTCCCAGGGTTCCCACTCCGACAAGCACCCAGAAGGACATGACGTAGGCCTTCGTCGTGGTGCCTCCCGCCGTTATGTCGGCCCAGTCCGGATTTTCCACGTTCAGCTTCTCCACCAGGCTGTCAAAACCCCCTGCGGCGGAGATTATGGTAAACAGGATTATAAATCCTCCCAGCACCATGATTATTCCCTGTATTGTATCAGTGGTAGTCACGGCCTTAAAGCCGCCCACCGAGGTGTATACTATTACTACTATGCCAAAGAGCGCAAGTCCGTATATATACGGCAGTCCGGTTATGGACTGAAACAGCACCGCTCCGCCGATAAACTGGCTCATCATCTGGGCTATGAAAAACAGCACCAGGCAGATGGACGAAAACCATACGACAGCTTTGGAGCCGTACCTTTCCCTGAGGAAATCCGTCACCGTTACGGCGTTGGTCTTTCTGGCTATAATCGCAAATTTCTTTCCCAGTATGGACAGAATTATAAACGCCGTCGGCACCTGTACCATGGAAAGGTAAACCCAGACAAGTCCCTTTTCATAGGCCACTCCCGGCCCCCCTATAAAGCTGGACGCGCTGGTGAACGTAGCGACAAGAGTCATTGCGAGAACCAGTCCTCCCATGGACCTTCCGCCCATGAAGTAGTTGTTCAGAAAGCTCTTTTTAGCGTCCCTTCTTGCCTGCTGCCTGCTCACCACAAGGCCCGCAACCAGGTTGACGATCAGATATACGAGAAGGACTCCTATTAGTGTGGCGGTGTATTTAGTCATTCTGCTCACCGCCCTTCACGAAAGGCTGCGCGACATCGATTGCTGCGGCTGTCTGCGCCGTCTCGGCTGCCTGCTTTGTCACGGCCATCGCGGTCTCGGCTGCCTGCTTTGTCTCGGCTGCATGTACCGATTCGGCTGCCTGCTTCGTCTCGGCTGTCGCGGTTTCCGAAACCGCCGGCTTTGTCTCGGCCGTCGCGGTCTCCGAAACCGCCGGCTTTGTCACGGCTGCCTGAGCCGATTCGGTCGCGTCAGGCTCTTCGCCCCTCTCCGGCCCCAGCTCAAAATTCTTAAAGAAGCACTTCACCACTATTATGGTCGCCGCCACAAAAAGCGCGTAGCCCACAACGCAGCTCAGGAAAAACCACATCGGCAGTCCGAACACGTAGGTGTACGTCTCTGTCGTACCCTTTTCCGCAATGCCGTAGCCCGTAAAGTACCACCAGATGAAAAAGGCTGCATACAGTATAACCGAAACAATGGCCTCTTTCCGGATCTGACGGTTCTTCTCCTTCTCAGACATATTCTGTCCAGTAGTATTCATTTTTTCCTCCTTCAGTAGCGTCCCGTTTTTAAAACTGCGGCGGCCTCGGTTTATACCGAATCCGGCCCCGTTTTTCCGGGTACACTCTAAAATAACTTTGACACTTTAGTATAACACTAATTATCCGGGATTGACAACATTTCCTCGATAAAAGTTCTAACGGAGAATTCCGCAGGTCCGTCTCTCCAATCCCCTGATTCTTCGGTGAGGACTGTGCGGCTTTGCCGTGAGGAGACCAACAGTAGTTTGGTTAAATCGTAAATACAAGTGATAAAAACCAAAAAATCTTGGCTTAAATCGAAAATTTGAAGAAAAAAACCAAGAAAAGAAGCCGAGGTAATGCGAATAATTTACATTTATAACCATTAATAGCATAAATTATGGTATAAATATTGGCTTTTTACGGTCGATACCCCGAAAAAACCAAGAAAATTTGGTTTTTATCTGTCCAGATTTTGATTTGACCAAATCTAAAAATGTTCGTGCGCCAGTGCATTTTGATGTAGCATTCCCCGATAAATCTGTAGTATATATAGTAAGAGAGAGGAGGCGATTGCATGACTGACGAGTACATAATCGAGCTGTTTTTCGCCCGGTCAGAGGACGCCATATCGTCGCTGGACGAAAAGTACGGCAGGACGTGCCGCAGCATTTCATTTAACATAGTCGGTAACCTTGACGATGCCGACGAGTGCGTCAACGACGCGTATCTGGGCGCGTGGAACGCCATACCACCGGCAAGACCGAATCCCCTTTTAACCTTTGTCGCAAAGATCGTGCGGAACGTCTCCATAAACCGTTACCGGCGCAACTCCGCGGCAAAGCGCAGCAGCTCGTGCACGGTGGCTCTTGAGGAACTTGAAAACTGTCTTGCAAACGCGCGCACCCTGGACGACGAAATGGAATCGGCGGAGCTTGCGCGAATTATCGAGGAGTTTCTGAAGACTTTGCCCCTGGAGAACCGGGTCATCTTTATGCGAAGGTATTACTTTTCGGACAGCATCAGGGACATCGCGGATCTTACGGGACTCTCCGAAAAAAACGTGTCCGTCCGTCTCGCGCGCACCCGCGCCAAAATGCGCGATTATCTCAATTCAAGGGAGGTGTCAGTATGAACATAGAAAAATTCACCGACGCTCTCGGCGAAGTCGACGACAAATACGTCACCGAAGCCCTTTCCTACAAAAAGAGTAAAAGGGGCAGAAAATATATATTTACTTTTGCGGCAGCAGCCTGTATCCTGCTGGCAGTAGTAGCGGGAGAGAAATTTTTGACTCCGGAGCAGGAGGTTCCTGTACTTCCTAGGGCCGGCGCCACAAAACCTGATGACACAGCAGAAGGGTCGCGTGCTCCTGGCATAGGGCTTTACAACTTTGAGGAATTTGAAAGCGGCAGCCCTTGGAATCCTGACGCAGACCTTGAAACCCTGCCCGCGTACAAAAACCTCTCATACCACAGGGCAGGTACGCCACTCGGCCTGAGTGAGGAGGAAATGGAGGAGAGATTCTCAGCAGCAGCGAATGCTCTCGGCTTGGAGTTTCAATCCAGGGAAGCCATTACCGAAACGTACCCCGATTACCTCAACGATATGAAGGAAACGAAAGGCGTTACTAAAATTACAGGCACTACCGGCGATACTACCCTCACCGTCTATGCGAACGGGGAAACCGAAGTGATATTTGAATCTGCTATCGCGCTTCCGGAAAAGTACAGCTTTACCGAGGGCAGCACCTCAGATGACGAAGCCGTGGAAGCTTTGAAGTATCTTTACGGCGAGTATTCAGACCTGCTCGGATATGAAACCCCTGCGTACTATTCCACCAAGGGTTACGGGATAGGCCACGATTATGCAGATGACGAAGGTACCATCGAGAACTCGTACCCGGTCTCTTACCGCGGCTACTACGTGTACGACGGAAGCGGTACTATGGAGGATAAAATCCTCAGCCACGATTTCCGGTACACGGATTTCATTCCTGACGAAAACGGAAAGCTGAAATACATACGAACGTACGACGGTCTTTCCACCGCCGAAAAACTGGGGGACTATCCTCTCATCTCCCTGGACGATGCCCGAAGTAAACTGGAAGAGGGCGATTACATCTGTCAGTATGATACTCCTACAGGGGAACCGGATATAATCAACCCGGACGATATAAGCGGCGTATGCCTTAAGTATCTCTACAACATTACCGAAGAATATTACCTGCCTTACTACGTATTCTACGTGGACGGTGGCGAGTGGGAGTTCGGACTGCACACCTACGTACCGTATTTCATACCGGCCATTTCAGACGAGTACCTTGATGGCATAACCGTGTACGACGGGCACATAAATTAAAAATGAGATAGGATAGTTTAAGCTCTTGACCAGACCATTGAAAATGCGCATGGTGGTCAAGAGCTTTTTTGACATGGACGGCCATTTGTTTTCCACAGGTCAAACATTTTCGCCTTTATAAAGCGATTTATCTTTACAAATCGCCTGAACCAGCGAGAAATGTCAAGAATTGCCTTGACCTTTAACCCTAAATTCAGCTGTTTTGTCAAAGACGACAGTAAAAAGCAATGGATACCATTGCAGCGAGCGCTGCGACTCACAAGCAACCGCCGGCAGCAACTCGCCCACATCAATGCAGCCCGGCCCACGCGCGTATTTAATCGAGTAGGAGGCGGTGATTAGCCGCCGTCCTCTCACACCACCGTGCGTACCGTTCGGTACACGGCGGTTTCAATAGTTGACGTGCACAGACTGATAAGCTGTGGCTAAATCATAATAGCCCCATTTTATCAGTCTTTCTTTACTCAGTGCCCAGTTCACTGCTTTGTTCCTGGCGTTGAACCAGTATCCTTTGCGGTCATAGGCTATTGTTGCCGCATAATGTTCGTCTACCCCAAGCCCAACGAGTTTCCTCTTCCTGGTTCTTGGCAGTTTCCACTGCTTCCAGATACACATTCGTATCCTTCGGCACAGCCATCCGTTCAGTTCTTCAATCCTGTTCTTCATGTCTGCTATTCCGTAGTAGTTAAGCCATCCCCTCATGTAGACCTTTATCTTTTCCAGAGTTCGCCTGATGCTTCCGCATCTGCTCCGGGAAGTGAGCTGACGCAGCTTATCCTTGGCTTTCTTCCATGCCTTTGCATGTACGCGGATACGTATTCCTTCTCCACTCTTCCCGTAGCAGAAGCCAAGGTACTTAAAATTTCGGATTGCAAACACACTCACCGTCCGGCTCTTCTCTCGGTTTACCCTCAGCTTCAGTGTCTCTTCAAGATATTTCGCACTGGTTAGAAGTAGTCTTTCTGCTGCTCGCTTGCTCTTTGCAAGTAATACTATGTCATCCGCATAGCGTATGCATGGTACTCCTCGTCTCGCAAACTCTCAGTCGAATTCATTCAGATACACATTGGCAAGTAACGGGGATAGATTCCCTCCCTGTGGTGAGCCTTCTTCTGTTCTTGTCACAACGCCGTTTTCCATTACTCCACTCTTAAGATATCTCTTCACCATCTGTATCACTCTCTCATCCTTCACCTGTTTTCTCAGCAGGTTTATGAGTATGGTGTGATTCAGTGTATCAAAGTACTTTGACAGGTCCAGCACTACTGCATGTACGTACCCTTCCTCTATGTACCCCTTTATCCTAAGTATAGCGTCTTTCGCTCCCCTTCCCGGTCTGTAGCCATAGCTTCCATCCGAGAACAATGGCTCGTAGATTGGCATCAGCTGTTGTGATATTGCCTGCTGGATTATGCGGTCTATGACGGTTGGGATACCAAGCTTTCGTATCCCTCCGTCCGGCTTTGGAATTTCGACTCGTCTCACAGGTGAAGGCGTATACTTACCCCTTTTAATTCTTCCTATGAGTTCATCTTTATGTTCCTTTAGCCATGGCAGCGCCTCTTCTATGGTCATTCCATCTACTCCCGGCGCTCCCTTATTTGCCTTCACTCTTCGGTATGCTGCATTGAGATTATCTCTCTCCAGTATCTTACCTAAAAGGTCTGGCTCTGCACTGTCCCTTTCCTTCCATATCCGGTTGTATGAGCGGTGCGCTCTCACATACCCTTTACGTTCCGCGCTATCTCTCTGTGAGCAGCTTTCTTTACTGTTTTCTGCACCCATGTCCTCATCCTTCCTTTCCAGGTTGTACTTAAGACTCCTATTGATTCAGCCCTTCACTGCTTTCTCAGCTACTACGGCCTCTGCTGACTTCTGCACGCTCAGCGATACCTTTCGATACCGGTTACTCCTTTCAGAGCGTTCCATGCAGACCTCCCCGGGTACCACTCGTTTCTTTCCCTCCATCCATCTGCCGCATCTACTGCACATGATTCCGTGTAGCTATTGGGCTTCATCTTGTGTGGCAGACTTACCCTCATGTACAGCCTTGTATGCGATTTCTGTTCGTCAGACCGGAGGTTTGCCCGTGGGTTAGTAGGTTCCCCACATCCGGCTTCCTTCAGATTCCACCTCACGGTGGACACCCTTGCCTTCGGCTACGTCCTTCCCGCTACCGGGCGGATTTGGGACTTTCACCCCTAAGAAACGTGCGCCGCCGGGCGCACCAC
>DXHZ01000019.1 GCA_019113145.1 Candidatus Avanaerovorax faecigallinarum | reverse complement strand
GTCATATCTATGACTGTGACCGATGTTTCAAAGTCCGGCGACCTTTACAGGCTGCTGTTCGAGACTACGGCATACTATGAAAAATACGGAGGCCTGAGAAGGGCATCGGTGAGAATAATAACTGCGGACGCCGCCGGGCTTATCATAGAGAACTCCAGTATTACTGAGGAGGACGGCGTTAAAGGCGTATACGTAAAAAATAAAAAAGACCGCTATGAATTTACTCCCGTAAGCGTGCTTCTTACAGACGGCACCAGTTCGGTGATTGCGGATTCGTATTTTTACGATTCTGAAGGAGAGCGGACGGCAACTGTAGGACCTCATGACGATGTGCTTAAGGATCCTGCCAGTTTAAAATAAGGAGATGATTTAAAATGTCTATTGCAGCCAACATTGAAGAGATTCAGAGACGAAAAGGCGAGGCGGCCGTTAAATCAGGAAGAAATCCGGACGATGTTCTTCTGGTGGCGGTTACTAAACTTCATTCTCCTGAAGAGATAAATGAGGCCATAGACGCCGGAATCACCGATATCGGCGAGAACAAGGTCCAGGAAATAATGGATAAATACGAGAAGGTTAAGCCGGTCAGATGGCATCTTATCGGACACCTTCAGACCAATAAGGTAAAATACATAATCGACAAAGTCTGCATGATTCACTCTGTGGATTCCCTGAAGCTGGCTCACGAGATCGATAAGCGTGCGGCGCAGCACAATCTGACCATGGACATTCTCGTTCAGGTCAACACGGCAAACGAGGAGTCCAAGTTCGGAAGCAGCTCTGAAGAGGCTGACGGACTCATTTCAGCCATCGCGGAGGAGTGCCCGAACATAAGGATTAGAGGGATAATGTGCATAGCGCCTTTCGAGCTTGAGCCTGAGGACGCAGCGCCTTTCTTCAGGGAGGCTAAGGAAATCTATGACAGATACCTTGGCGACCCGAGGGAAAGGATAGACTTTAAATATCTTTCTATGGGAATGACACATGATTTTGAAGTGGCCGTAGGAGAAGGGTCCAACCTCATCAGGGTAGGAACGGCCATATTCGGGAACAGAGATTACAGAAGCGAAGAAAAATAATTTTAATTAGGAGGAAAACAACTGCAATGGGATTTACTGACTCACTTAAGAAAGTTATTGGAATTGAGGACATAGAAGAGGACGAGGTGGTCACCGAAGAGGAGCTGTCCGCTGCTAAGGAGAAAATCTCCAGAGAGAGCAGATTTACACCGGCTCAGACATCGGGCGTTTCGCAGTCGTCGTTTTCGGGAGATTTCGCAGCGGCTGCCGAAAGAAAGCCAATCGTATCCAAGACGTCAGAAAAGAGGTATTCCGTGGCTAACACTAATTCACTGAAGCTGGTGCTCATCGAGCCTAAGGGATTCGAGGAGTGCCCTAAGCTTGTTGACAGCCTTAAATCCAGAAAACCGGTCATCATCAATCTTGAAAAGCTGGAAACTGAAACTGCAAAGAAGATATTTGACTTCCTCAGCGGAGCCACTTATGCTCTCAACGGTAACGTTCAGAAGATAACCAACAACATCTTCATCTTTGCGCCGGAGAACGTGTCCATTGCGGCTTCCCAGGACAGACAGACAATGGCGGAGGCGCCGGCAGCAGAAAACAGCAGCCCGTGGAGGTAGAGCGAATTGGCAGCTGTACTGATTTACGCAATACAGATATTCTGCAGGCTTCTGACGTTTGCACTTCTGGCGGAGGCTTTTCTCAGCTGGTTTGCCGGGAATCCGTATTCGGGTCCCGGGAAGGCCTACTGGATAATTCGCCGGTTTACTGAGCCTATAGTCACGCCGTGCAGAAAAATACTTGCAAGATTCAACACCGGAATGTTTGACTTTTCGGTGCTTCTTGCTATGATTTTTGTTCAGATTGCAGAGCGGATACTGATTTATGCGGTTCTGCTGATTGCATATTAAGCCGCCTCGGGTCAGGAGGCGAGAATTCACGATGAGGTGATGAAAAATGATTACACCGGCAGAAATTGAAACCAAAGAATTTTCCAGAGCCGTAAGGGGCTATAAGATGGAAGAGGTGGACGAGTTTCTCGATGAGATAATCGTTGACATGGAGAAGCTTCTCAAGGACAATAAAATGCTTGCAGACACGGTGGATGAACTCAGAGAGGAGATTCTCAGCCATAAGAAATCAGAGACGTCCGTTATGAACACACTGGAGTCTGCAAAAAAACTTATGAAGGATATTTCGGAGAGCGCCGAAAAGCGCGCCGAAATCATCATAAAGAATGCACGCATGGAAGCCGACGTTATCGTAAAGGACGCCAGGGATTCCATTGACAGACTTACTGAAGAAAACAGCCAGCTCCTGGAGAGAGTGAAAATGTTCAAGGGCAGATATCGCCAGATGCTGGAAGACGAGCTTGAAAGAGTCAAAGGCGGTTCCAGCGAGGAGCTGTTCAGAGATCTCGAGAGAGAACTTGAAAAATCATCGGGCTTTGGCGAATTCGGCTCCGGCTCAGACACCAGGACAGTGCCTGCAGTATCAAAGAGTGCGGATTCACCTGATACCGGAGAGCTGACTTATGACCAGCAGCTGGCAGAGCTTACGGAGGGTATTTCTGCTCCGGATGGAGAACCGGGATACGTAGGAACCGCCCACGCTCCGAAGGAGACAGTGGTTCTGGATTCCAAAGCTATAGATGAGATGATAGGTAAATAGCTGCGGGCAGACTGTAATTCGCGATGCACAGTCGTATAATTTAAGACGAAAGGTGACAGGGGCAGCCGGCTGCCCCTCAGTTTATATATGGCGTATATTTTTCTGATGGCTGCGGTTCTCGTTGCGGACCAGATTTCCAAATACACGGTACGCACCTTTATGAGCGAAGGTGAGAGCATAAACGTCATAGGCGATTTTTTCAGACTTACATATTATGAAAACGATGGGGCCGCATTCAGTACCTTAAGCGGTCAGCGCGTAATACTCATAATGATCCCCGCAATAGCCATAATTGCGGGGCTGATTTACATGTTTAAAAACAGAAATGCCCATCCGCTCCTCCACGTATCCATATCGTTCATAGTCGCAGGAGGAGCGGGCAACCTCATTGACAGAGCTTTTTTCGGAAGTGTGACGGACATGTTTGATTTCAGCATTTTTCCACCGATTTTCAACGTGGCGGACATATTCGTGGTAATCGGATGCGGACTGCTGGTTGTATATATTTTCATGTACGAGAAATTAGAGGGGAAAAATGACTGATTACGGGGACAGACTGGTTTTTGCAGCGGGAAAGGAAGATGACGGGAAGAGACTGGACAGCCTGATAGGAGAAAGGGCTGAGACCGTATCCAGAAGCTTTGCGGCCAGGCTCATAGAATCGGGGGCAGTTTCTGTAAACGGCACGGTTCAGATTTCAAAAAAGCAGAAGGTCGCAGAAGGAGACGAAATAGAGGTTGATATTCCGGAACCTGAGCTGCTGACTGCGGAGCCGGAAAACATCCCCCTCGATATAGTGTACGAAGACGATTATCTGCTGGTGGTGAACAAGCCGCGCGGAATGGTTGTCCATCCGGCGCCCGGGAATTACGGCGGAACTCTGGTGAATGCTCTCATGTATCACTGTGGAGAGAATCTGTCTGCGATAAACGGCGTTCTCAGACCGGGAATAGTGCACAGAATAGATAAGGATACCAGCGGCCTTCTGGCTGTGGCAAAGAGCGACAGGGCTCACGAGTGCCTTTCCGCACAGCTTGCTGAGCACAGCGTTACGAGAAGATATACCGCACTGGTTTATAACAACTTTAAAGAGGACGAGGGAACCGTGGATGCTCCCATAGGAAGAGACCCTGGAGACCGCTTTAAGAGGGCCGTTACAGACAGAAACGGAAAGCGCGCCGTTACTCACTGGCGTGTGCTGGAAAGGTTCGGCAGATTTACCCTTATAGAAGCCGTTCTCGAAACGGGAAGGACACACCAGATCAGGGTCCACATGAGCTATATAAAGCACCCTTTGGCGGGAGATCCGCTGTACGGCCCGAAGAATCAGCCGTTCAGCGTATCGGGACAGCTTCTCCATGCGGGAGTTCTCGGATTCAGACATCCAGAGGACGGAAGATACATGGAATTTACGGCGGAGCTTCCGGAGGAATTCACGGCCGTTCTCGATGAACTGAGGAAGAAATATGGAGAAAGTAACTCTTAAAGGATCTGCGATGATGTCGCCGGTACCGGCGGCTCTCGTATCATGCGGAACTGAAGATGAAAAGAATCTTATAACGGTGGCCTGGACCGGCATTATCAATTCCCAGCCACCGATGACTTATATTTCGGTGAGAAAGTCCCGGTTTTCCCATCACATAATAGAGAAGACCGGAGAGTTTGTGATTAATCTGACCACAGAGGATCTTGCCCGTGTAACTGACTGTTGCGGAGTAAAATCCGGGAGAGATTTCGACAAATTCAAGGAAACCGGCCTTACTGCGGGAAGCTGTGAAGAAGTCGGATGCCCGCTCGTGGAAGAAGCTCCTGTGAATCTGGAGTGCGTCGTAAAAGAGATAAAGGAATTTCCGTCTCATGACATGTTTATCGCTGAAATAGTAAAGGTACACGTGAGTGAGAATCTGTTCGATGAAGATGGAAGAATACGCCTTGACGGAGCCGGAATGCTGGCATACTGCCACGGCGAGTATTTCGGACTGAAAAAGCACCCTATAGGGAAATTCGGATTTTCGGTAATGAAGCCGAAGACGAGAAAACGTCTGGAAAAACAAAGACGGGAAAAAGCAGCCGCAGGCAGACATCGGAAAACCAGGCGCGGGGACGGAAGAGAAAACCGCAGCCCCGAAAAAAGCAGAAAAAAGTCGAAGACGGAAAGATAGCCGGATTCCGCCAGAGACATCATCGCCGCCACAGAATGTGAATATTTCCTGATTTTGCCGCCTGAGTCCCGATTCATGTAATCAGATGTCAGATGTTATGGATGCTTCGGGCGAAGCCGGTTTACTTACGTAGGAAAACTCGGTCTCCTTGATATAGTTGAGACAGTCTTCACATATGAAGCCTCCCCGAAAAGTAGTGTTGTGGTATATGTTCCCGCACAGAGAACAGTTCTTTTTCATTACAGCACCTCCTGAAACCGTGGACGGCGATTCCTGCACCTTAAAGGTGAATGTCTCAGTCGATGATACTTCAGGCGGAAAGTTTAATCAATACAGGACTTTTTCAGATGTCGGATTTAAGCTCTTTTATGTTATAATTCAGTCGTTTTTTGCAAAAGGAGAAAACCATGTTTACCAACTTTGAACTGCCCGGAAGGGACTTCAGAATCACGGGATACAGCTGGGAATGTGAAAATCCCGGACATGTCATGTGCATAATTCACGGAATAGGTGAACACGACGGAAGGTATGACCGAATGGCATGCGAAATGAACAAAGCTGGAATCGCGGTTCTGGGGATTGATCTGAGGGGGCACGGAAGGTCGGAAGGAAAGAGGGGAGACACCGCTCCCAGAAACGAGATACTGGCTGATATAGACGCTCTCATAAGTTACGCTGAGGAGAAATATCCGGGACTTCCCATAACCCTTTACGGCCACAGCATGGGCGGAAATATCTGCATAGATTACAGAGCCCGGGGCGGGAAGAACGATATTCCGGCGAAGTATATTATATCCGCACCGTGGATAAAGCTGGTAAGGTCCGTGCCGGGACCCCTCTATGTTATTGTGAAGGGACTGGAGAAGATTATGCCGAAATTTGCCCTTTCCTCGGGCTGCCCGAAGGAATATCTGGGAAATTCGGGAAATCCGGATGTGGACGGATATGACAGAGATGAGCTTGTACACGGTAAAATCACCTTAAGGTGTGCAGTGGAGTGCTATGATACAGGCAGCGCAATCTTTGACGGTACGCTGAAAGGCAACGGCAGAGCCGACGGGACGCCGACTCTTCTCATGCACGGCGATGCGGACAGGATCTGTGCGGTGGAGGGTTCCAGAGCCATGGCAGGACAGAACAGAGACAACAGCGCATTCACCTACATAGAGTGGAAGGGGTATTATCACGAAATTCACAACGGCGGGCCATCTGCAAGCGGAGACAGGGTCATAGAGGCGATAAGAGATTACATTAAAAATTGAGTCAGGAGGAGAGAAGAATGCAGGGAAGAGATGAAATTGCAAAAGAGCTGCTTGACGAGCTGCTGCCGGAAAATCCGGAGGATGCGGTAAAGCTTTTGGAGGAACTGAATATACTTCTGATGAGGTATGATTCCGCAATCAGGGAAGTCAGAACGAAACTGGAGATACTCAATGACGAGCTTTCCATGACAAGCCCGCAGAGTCCTATTGCATCCGTAACCTCAAGGCGTAAAAAGGCATCGAGCATATTCGAGAAGCTTAAGAGGCAGGGAGACGAGCTGTCGCTGAAGTCCATAGAGGATAATCTCAACGACGTTGCGGGAGTAAGAGTAATATGCTCTTTCGTGGACGATATCTACAAGGTTGCAAAGATGCTCGTTCAGCAGGACGATATATCTCTGATTCAGATAAAGGACTACATACAGAATCCGAAGCCTAACGGATACAGAAGCTACCACATGATTATCGAGGTGCCTGTATTCTTTTCAAACGAGAAGCGTCCTATGCGCTGCGAGGTTCAGATAAGAACTACGGCCATGGATTTCTGGGCCAGTCTGGAACATCAGATGAAGTATAAGCAGGATGTGGAAAACGCCGATGAGATTATCGGCGAGCTTAAGCAGTGCGCGGACACCATAGCGGCTACAGACATGAAGATGCTGGAGATTCGCACGAAAATAGAAAAGAGTAAAGCCGCGAGGGAGGCCAGAGAGCTTATTGAAGCTCAGCTGCAGCAGGTGACAAAGTAGAAAGACTCATAAAAAAGAGGACCGGCACAGGTCCTCTTATTTGTTTATATTTTCCGGAAGCTTCGGGTTGACCCACACGGTTCTGTTCCCGGTGAATATGACCATTCCCGGTTTCGCACCGGCAGGTTTTTTCACATTTCTGACGGGAACGTAATCTACAGGTACATTTTCCGATGATCTGGCTTTGCTGTGATATGCCGCCACTGACGCCGCTTCATATATATCTGCTGCCGACGGCTGAGTTCCGTCTGTACGGAGGATAACATGTGATCCGGGGATATCTTTCGTGTGAAGCCATATATCCTTCTTAGATGCTGTCTTAGTTGTAAGAATGTCATTCTCCCTGTTGTTTTTTCCGACAAGGATTTCAAGGCCGGAAGAAGTGTGATATTTAACGGGAGAAGCTTTGAACTTCTTTTCTTTAAATCCGGATTTGCGTCTCCTGACGTAGCCGGTTTCTATGAGTTCGTTTCTTATGCTTTCAATTTCACTTTCATTTTCAGCATTTTCGAGGTATGTAAGCACCGATTCAAGGTAGAGAATTTCACCTTCTGTTTCCTTAAGCTGCAGTGTTTTTTCTTTTACTGCGGTCTTGGATTTACCGTATCGCTTAAAGTAAAGCTGTGCATTTTTTGCAGCGGAATATCTGGCGTCCAGGGGAATTTTCACTTCGCTTCCATCGTAGTAGTTAAAGACGGTCACAGAGTCCGCTCCGGGGGGAACGGCGTGTATATTGGCGTTTAACAGCTCGCCGAAAATCCTGAGATTGTCTGAGTTTTCGGCCTTGAGGAGATCCTCGGAAAGTCTCTGCTTCTTCAGATTCAGCTTTTCAAGATGGGAGGACACGGTCTTCACTGCGGACCTTGCCCGCTGCTTCGTCCTGTTTGACGAATCTCTTCTGTCAAAGAACGCACATATGCAGCTGCTTGCCGACGGGTAATCTGTACGGACGCAGCAGTCTTCAAAGTCTTTAAGATCGGCCGCATAAAAATCTCCGGGATGACCCTCGGAGTCGGAATATATTCTGAACACCGCACGGCCTGAATCTATGTCGGATATCACCCTGTCGAGCCAATTTTTTCTCTCGTGGGGAGGTATTTCCGCAAGCTCCTGTGCAGCCGCCGGGGAAATGCCGCCAACTTTTGACAGGATGACTCTTTTATCCCCATCGCATGAGGCAAGTTCTTCTTCGGAAATTCTGTCATACGGGATTTTATCCTGTGAAGGCGGATATACATAGATTTTACCGGGAAGAATCTGTCTTACACGGCTTGCGTCGATGGATATGCGCTTTATGCTGTCGATTATTTTTCCCGTCGTCATATCCACCAGAATCACATTGCTGTGCTTGCCCATGATTTCAAATATGAGTTTCTTTGACACAGTAAATCCCAGTTCATTAAGGGTTTCAAGAGATATTTCTATGATTCTCTCCGCATCCTTCTGATCGATCGAAACGATACGTCCTCCCTGCAGATGCTTCCGCAGGAGCATGCAGAAGGGCAGCGGTGCGGGAGGGTTATCGGGACGGTCGGACGTCAGGCATAATCTCGGGTTCTGGCTGCTTACCGAAGAAAACAGAATGAGGTTGCCGTTCCTGGTGTGTATGTTAAATACCAGCTCGTCGCTTTCCGGCTGGTATACCTTTTCTATCTTTCCAAGGAGAAGATTTTCCCTCAGTTCCCGGGTCACTGCTCTCGTCATAACTGCATCAAATGCCATTTCCTAACCCCCGTATTCATCATAATCTGCAAAACAATGATATTTTCCTATAAAACGCCGAATTTGTCAATGAGTGCGGGATGTGGTAAAATACCTGTATAACATTTCTGAAAAGGAAAGGAGACCGCTGATGATCAGAAGCATGACGGGATTCGGAAGAGCCGAGAGAGATGACGGAAAGAGAAACATTACCGTAGAAATAAGGGGCGTAAATCACAGATACTGCGATATATCGGTAAGAATGCCGAGAAGATACTCCTTTGCCGAGGATAAGATTAAGAATGCGGTGAAAGAGAAGATAAAGCGAGGAAAGATAGAGGTGTCGGTGATGGTTGAAAATATAACCGAAAGCGACGCCGAAGTAAGGCTGAATACCATGGTTGCCCGGCAGTATTACGATAACCTTGTGCTTCTTTCCAAGGAATTCAACGTCAGCGGAGATATCTCCCTTGAATATCTGGCGTCCCTGCCTGACGTTCTGAAGTCTGTGCCGGATGTGGAGGACGAGGCGGAAATCACGGAAGCCGTGCTGATTCCCGTGAGAGAGGCCGTTGACAACATGACGGCAATGCGTGAGACGGAAGGCGGGAAACTGGCTGCCGACCTTCTCGGACGTGGAAAGACGGTAAGAGAGCTCGCCGATAAAATCGAGGAGCGTGCCGAAAAGGTTCCGGCCATATACATGGAAAAATTAAGGGAGAGAATAAGCGAGCTTATAGGAAGCAGCATTGAGGTTCCTGAGGAAAGAATACTGACGGAAGCTGCGATTTTTGCGGATAAATGCAGTATAGCGGAGGAACTTACGAGGCTGAGAAGCCACCTTGATCAGATGGCGGACATAATAGAAAGAGCGTCGGGCCCTGAGGGTAAAAAGCTGGATTTTCTGGTTCAGGAGATGAACAGGGAGGCCAACACCATAGGCTCCAAGGCTAACGATATCGAAGTGACCAATCTCATGCTTATGGTGAAAGCTGAAGTAGAGAAGATAAGAGAACAGGTTCAGAACATAGAGTAGACTTGAAAAGGCACCCTAAAGGTGATATAATTCATACTTACCGAGTAAAAGACAGGAGTTTTTATGGAAAGGAAATACGACCTGAATCCGAATCATCCCGGCAAGCTTTTCGTGATTTCGGGGCCTTCCGGAGCAGGAAAAGGAACCATCTGCAAGAGGCTGCTCGAGGAGGCTGACATAGAGCTTTCCGTGTCGATGACCACGAGAGCGCCGAGAAACGGAGAAATCGAAGGAGTAAGTTATTTTTTCACCGACAGGGAGACATTTATCGAAAAGGTGAGAGCCGGAGGATTTCTGGAGTATGCCGAGGTGTACGAGAATTACTACGGAACCCCTAAGGAGCCGGTTATAGACAGGCTCAGAGAGGGAATTGACGTGATTCTGGAAATTGATATTCAGGGGGCGATGAAGGTTAAGGAAAACTACCCCGACGGAATATTTATTTTCATACTTCCACCGTCTATGGCGGAGCTGAGGAAGCGTATAACGGGAAGAGGCACCGAGACCGAAGATGCCATAAACCTGAGACTTTCCAAGACACTTTCCGAAATCTCCTATATCGATAAGTACGATTACTGTGTGGTAAACGGAGTACTTGAAGAAGCGGTATCCAGAGTGAAATCCATTATTACGGCGGAGCATTCGAGAGTCACAGAGGACGTTTCCGCCCTGATTGAGAAATATGAGGAGGAATTGTAATGTTATATCCATCTATAAACGAGATCAGAAAGAAAGCGGACAGCAGATACACCATTGTGATAATGGCTGCAAAGCGCGCGAGGGACATTATCGAAGGCAAGCCGATTCTTGCACAGGACTACATGGTGAATAAACCGGTGTCCATTGCTGCCGCTGAGATTGCTGAGGATCTCATCACTTATAGAAGAGAGAGCTGAAGGCTGCCCGCATTTAAATAAGAAAACAACCGGTCTTACGGCGTAAAAGCCTTGAGAAAGACCGGTTTTTTGTTGCTTTCAGGGATGTGAGCAGATATGTAAGGCACCTTTGCAGTATGATACGAGACCGTCACTTTGACGAGGATGCAGGCATGTTGACTGAAATCGGGACATTCGGTACAGTTTTTTAGCTGTCGTCTTAAGGAACGCCATGATATAGTAGGTTTATTGTTTGAAACAATATTGAGAATAAGGGAGAGGAAAAGGTATGGAATATGAGGAACAGGTACATAACCGTGGCAGTTCGGGGAAGCGTGAGGAAGGTTCCCCTTGAGGAAATCGTGTATCTTGCACGGGAGGGCAGGAAACTCCGTGTCATGACGGACAGCGGAGAGTTCATTTTCTATGAGAAACTGGATAGTATAGCAGAGCTTCTGGATGAAAGATTCTACCCCTGTCTGAAAGGATGCTACGTCAATCTTGGCAAGATTTCATGCATGGATAATCAGCAGATGTATTTTGAAAACGGGACGTCCTATTCTCTGGGGAGAGAAAATTTCGTCAGAACGAAACAGCGGTATTTCTGCTATCTGAAAAACAATGAACGTCGAATGTAAAATTTTCGACGTTTTTTTCTGTTAAGGGGGTATAATAGAAATGTGAAATTGCCGCGTCAACCTTGACTTTGGGTGATGCAGTGATATTATGAATACCAGTAAACACGAGAAAAATCCGAAGGAGGTTCAGGATATGAGTATTAAGATAGCTATTAACGGTTTTGGAAGAATAGGAAGAATGACATTCAGAAGGGTTTTCACGGACCCGGATATAGAGGTTGTTGCCATTAACGATCTGGCGAAGCCCGAAATGCTTGCCCACCTTCTGAAGTACGACAGCGTACAGGGAAGGTTCGACCACGAGGTCAAGGCGGGAGGAAGCTTCATAACGGTGGACGGCAGGAAGGTAAAGGTTTTCGCAGAACCTGATCCCGGGAAGCTGCCGTGGGGCGATCTGGGCGTAGACATAGTGCTCGAATGCACCGGAAGATTTGCAGGAAAGGACAAGGCGGCCGTTCACCTTAAGGCCGGAGCAAAGAAGGTGCTCATTTCCGCCCCTGCAGGAAACGACCTTCCGACCATAGTTTACGGGGTAAACCACGAGACTCTGAAGAAAGAGGATAATGTTGTTTCCGCCGCCAGCTGCACCACTAACTGCCTGGCTCCGATGGCGAAGGCTCTCAACGATTACAGAGAGCTGAGGACGGGCTTTATGACAACCATCCACGCATACACGGGAGACCAGATGATTCTGGACGGACCGCACAGAAAAAACGATTTCAGAAGGGCGAGAGCGGGTGCGATAAACATCGTGCCTAACAGCACCGGCGCTGCCAAGGCTATCGGACTTGTAATACCGGAGCTTGACGGAAAACTCATAGGCTCGGCTCAGCGCGTTCCCGTTCCCAGCGGCTCCATAACCATACTGGATGCGACCCTTAAAGACGACACGGAGACCGTATCGGTGGAGGGAATAAACGCGGCTATGAAAAAAGCTGCAAACGAGTCCTTCGGCTATACCGAGGAGGAGCTGGTTTCAAGCGACATAATAGGAATGAGCTACGGCTCCCTCTTTGACGCCACCCAGACTCTTGCACAGAGGTGCGGTACGAAGATATACGAGGTCAGGGTAGTTGCATGGTACGACAATGAAATGAGCTACACCTGCCAGATGATAAGAACGTTAAAGTACATGGGAACGCTTCTTTAACGGGAAGTGTGTTCCGGAGGGAAAATGAAGAAGACGGTACTGATTACAGGCGGATCCAGAGGTATAGGCGCCGCCTGTGTGAAAAAATTCGCATCCGGAGGATGCAATGTTGCCTTCCTCTATGAAAGAGATGACGAAGCGGCGAAAAAAACTGCAAAGGAAAACGGAGCTCTGGCCCTCAGGTGCGACGTGGCTGAGGAAAACCAGGTTGCGGCGGCTGCGAAAGACGCTGCCGTGTATTTCGGGGTCAGAGCATTTGACGTTCTCGTGTGTGCGGCCGGAATATCTTCGGACGGTCTTGTTTCGGATTTCAGCCGCGATGAGATGAAAAGAACGATGGAAGTGAACCTGGGAGGCGTAATAAACGCGGTCAGGGCGGTCGTTCCTGCCATGATAAGTGCCGGCGAAGGTGCGATAGTAGCTTTGTCGTCTGTGTGGGGGCAGACGGGCGCCTCGTGCGAGTCGGTATATTCGGCGTCAAAGGGAGCAGTGAACGCTTTCGTCATGAGTCTTGCCAAAGAACTGGGTCCGTCGGGAATCCGGGTTAACAGCGTGTGTCCCGGCGTTATAGATACGGACATGAACAGTAAGTATTCCGTGGAAGATATGAATGCGCTGAAGGAAGAGACGCCTCTGGGCAGAATAGGAAAACCTGATGAAGTTGCTGAAGCCGTATATTTTATGGCATCGGAAGGGGCATCGTTTATTACGGGACAGGTTCTCGGCGTAAACGGAGGATTTTACATATAGCTTTTTATGTGTTAGAATTAGATATCTTAGACGTTTGCAGGAGGCACAATGAATACTTTGCAGGGGATATGGGAGAGCATACAGGGATTTTTCAACGAAATATCGGACGGCATATCCGCTGTAAGTGAGATGGAAAACAGCGGCGGTTTGCTGTACACTGCGGCAGCGAGATGGATTTTCATCATTCTCGCTCTCTTTATATTGGTAAAATCCATAGCGTCCCTGCTTCTTTCACGGAATCCGTCGGAAGTATGGGCGTATTTTAACGTGGACGGAATAATCAGCCATCCTGTTACTCACTGGGAAAACGTAATAGGCCGTTCAAAGAGCTGCGACATAGTGATAAACGATGACGGCGTATCGAGAAATCACGGAACCCTTATAAGGGATGCAGACGGAAACTGGCTGTACAGCGATCTGGGTTCCAGCAACGGAACACAGATAAACGGAGAGCAGATAAGGAGAAGGAAGAGTGTTACGATAAAGCCCGGAGACGAGATCTCCATAGGCAGTTCGGTCTGCACCATTTTCCCTGTAAGTCTTGAAGAAAAGAGAAACAACACTCAGATAAGGAAAAAAGAGACCATACTTCTGTCACCGTGGACATCGCTTATCGCCATAACCATATTTCAGCTGATGACGGCTGGGCAGCTTAAGATTGCGCTGGGTGAGAAGTATACTTCCGGAATAACAGTAGGGCTTATCGGTCTCTGCATCGCCATGTGGGTGTACGTTTTCGCTATGAGGTCGTTAAAGCGCAAAGGCTTTGAAATGGAGACAATAGCCTTTTTCCTGTCCACCCTGAGTCTGGCAGTTACCGCAAGCACATATCCGGAATCGGTTATGAAGCAGTTTATTGCGGCTTTGCTGGGAATATGTGTATTCGTGGCAATGTGCACGATTCTGCGAAACATACAGACGGCAAAGAAACTGAGGATATATATGTATGCAGGAGCGGCTTTTCTTCTGGCAATTAATCTCATATTCGGAATAACCAAGTTCGGAGCCGCCAACTGGATTATGATAGGAGGAATATCATTCCAGCCTTCAGAGATTGTCAAGCTTGCGTTTATATGGGTCGGAGCAGCGTCGCTGGATGAACTCTTTGAGAAGAAGAATTCACTCATATTCATGATCTTTGCCGGGTTCTGCTTCTGCTGCCTTGCCCTTATGGGAGACTTCGGAACGGCGATAATATTCTTCGTAACATTCCTGGTTATATCATTCCTGAGAACGGGAGATTTCACTAAACTCATCGTGATAGTGGGGGTTGCTTTTGTCGGAGGGCTTCTGGTGCTGAAGTTTAAATCCTACGTTGCCGACAGATTTGCAGCCTGGGGGCACGTATGGGAATTCGCGGAAACCACCGGTTACCAGCAGACCAGAACCATGTCTGCAGCGGCAAGCGGAGGTCTTGTCGGAGTGGGCGCAGGAGAAGGATGGCTTAAGGGCATACCCGCAGCTTCTACAGATCTGGTGTTCGGATTTCTGACAGAAGAATGGGGTCTCATAATAGCTCTTATGGCCGTGATATCCATAATAACCCTTTCACTTTTTGCCATAAAATCGATATGGGCTGGCAGATCTACATTCTACACTATAGGAGCCTGTTCAGCCATGTCCATGTTTTTGTTCCAGACTATACTCAATGTGTTCGGTTCGGTAGACCTGTTTCCGCTCACCGGAGTGACATTCCCGTTCGTATCCAACGGAGGAACCAGTATGATTTCATCGTGGGGAATGCTTGCGTTTCTTAAGGCTGCCGACACAAGGCAGAACGCCAGCATAGCGGTCAGCCTTAAGGACAGGACGAAAGGGGGCGTACGGGAGTGAAGAAGCTCGAAAAGCGTGCGGTAATCTGCCTCGCTCTGGCGGCAGTTCTGATTTTGGGACTGATGGTGTTCACATACAGGTTTGTCAGATACGGCGGAGACTGGGCCACATTTTATGCCAATCAGAGCGTGTACCGGGACGGACGGCTTGCCATAGGCAGCGTGTATGATGTAAACGGTGTGCTCCTTGCAGAAAACGGCGGCGGTACAGTCAAATATAACAGCGATGAAGGAATCCGCAGAGGAACTCTCCATGCTGTGGGAGATATGGACGGGAATATTTCCACGTCGGCTTTGAGCGCATTTAAAGATGATATTGTGGGCTACAGCCTTCTTACTGGAACCTACAGCATGACGGGGCGGGGGAACAACATACGCCTGACCATAGATGCCGACGTATCAAAAGCAGCATATGAAGCTCTGGGAGGAAAGAGCGGCTGCATAGGGGTGTACAATTATGAGACGGGAGATATTCTGTGCATGGTCAGCTCTCCGGGCTTTGACCCTGCCAACCCTCCCGAAATATCGCCTGACGACAGCTCGGGACTTTACATTAACAGATTTCTTTCCGCCACCTATGCTCCGGGTTCCATATTTAAATTAGTTACGTCTGCAGCTGCCATAGAAAATCTTTCGGATCTCGACAGCTGGACATATAACTGTACGGGAGAGACGGAGATAAACGGGGAGAAGATAAGGTGCGCAAACGGGACGGCTCACGGTGTGCAGGATTTTGAAGCCGCCCTTGCCAATTCGTGCAACTGCGCCTTCGCCGACCTTACCCAGCGGATAGGCGCAAATACCATGACCGAGTATGCGGTGAAGTGCGGTCTCACGGATTCATACGACATTGACGGCATATTCAACGTGAAAGGTTCGTTTGAGTTCCCGGAAACACCTCTTAACCTTGCCTGGGCGGGAATCGGACAGTACAACGACCAGCTGAATCCGTGCTCCATGATGGTATACATGGGAGCCATTGCCGAAGGCGGAAGAGGCGCTGTGCCGAACATTCTCTATTCTGCCCTTTCCATTACGGAAAGAACAGACAGCATGATAGAGGAAAGCACGGCCATGCAGCTTCGCAGCATGATGAAGAACAACGTTGTGAAGACGTACGGTGAGGGCAATTTCCCGGGCCTTGATATATATGCGAAATCGGGAACCGCCGAAGTTGCCGGAAAGAATCCTACGGCGTGGTTTGCAGGATTTATAGAAAACGAAAACGCCCCTTATGCGTTTATCGTCTGCATAGAGGACGGCGGATTCGGAAGCCAGGTTGCTGCACCGGCTGCCAACAAGGTGCTCCAGGCGGCGGTAAAGGCTTCGGAATAAGAGGCTCGCAGATGACATCGTGTGCCGGTGAGCGGCAGCTTTGCCGGCGTCCGATTTTGCCCGCAGGTGAATTTGCTGCGGGTGATTTTATGGTGACTGGGCCGTTTGCTGCGTTTTTTCTGTCAGCGGCCCACGAATTTTACTGCAAAAACTGCAAAATCCCGTCTAGTGGCCGAGATTTTCGCAGTAATTTCATGTTATTTACATCAATTTCTCGGCCACAGCACCGATAATCAGGGGAAGTGGCACAGATTTCATCGGCCACAACAGTGTTTTTGTCCATTACGGCCCACACCGCCACTGAGACCCCAGCCCATCAACAGGCTATCGTAAGAAAATCTTAAGAAATTTGATAACTATTTTGTAAGAATTTCAGTTTAATATATAGTCAGCGATAAGGAGGAAGGTTCATGAACATTCTGGTGTGTGACGACGACAGGGAAATAGCCGGAGCCGTAGAGATATATATGCGAAATGAAGGCTACGAAGTATTTAAGGCCTTTGACGGAATGCAGGCTCTCGACATATGCAGCAGGGAGAAGATTCACCTTATAATTATGGACGTGATGATGCCGAAAATGGACGGTATTCAGGCAACGATGAGAATAAGGGAAGAAAAGAACATTCCTATCATCATGCTGAGTGCAAAGTCTGAGGACTACGACAAGATTACCGGACTGAATATAGGCGCTGACGACTACATTACGAAACCTTTCAATCCCATGGAGCTCATAGCGCGGGTAAAATCCCAGCTGCGGAGATACACGAGACTGGGAAGCATAGAGAAGCATTCCGGAAATGTGTATACTACCGGAGGATTAAAGGTCGATGACGAGAAAAAGATAGTGACCGTAGACGGAGAAGAAGTTGTTATGACGCCGACGGAGTACGGCATAATAAGGCTTCTCGCCCGGGAGCCGGGAAGAGTTTTTTCCATCGATCAGATATACGAGGAGGTCTGGAACGAGCCTTCCTACGACTCCAATAATACTGTCGCCGTTCACATAAGAAGGATAAGGGAAAAGATTGAGATCAACCCGAAAAATCCGAGATATTTAAAGGTGGTGTGGGGAATTGGATACAAAATCGAAAAAATATAGACTGAGACAGGGCGTGAACATATTTTCGTCCATCGGGTTCATCGTATCGGTTCTGGCCTTCATGGCTTTTATGGGGGCCATGTACACGATGATGGACATAAGCTACAACCTGGTCAGCTCCGCAGATGCGGCATGGGCCGTGGCAGACAGCTACTACTCGTCCGCCTGGGTGGGTATAGCGATTTCCGCGGGAGCGGCCCTGCTGTTTCTCGTTCTGATGACCGTAACATGCGGAAGGAAGGACGAGAGCGGAAAGGTGGTCTTAAACAGGTTCGACAGGCTGCCTACGGACATTCAGGTGGCGGCCTTCGCATGCCTTATTGTGTTTGCCATATGGAGCATAGGCCTTATTATGTCGGCGGTGACCACGTCCGGATGGCTTGATAGTGTTATAAACAACATAGTGGCCGTGGACCCGGAAGGTGAGTGGCTCCACTACTACTGGGACGGAATTTATCCTCTCAGCGGGTTCGAGCCTTCCTGGGTAAAGGATCTTGGAATCACCGCAGTCGAGGCAGCAATAGTGACGGGAGGCGTCATATTCTATCAGTGCCTCGTCAAGAAGCTTAAGACGGGAACCTTCTTCCGTCATACCATAATAGGCAAGCTGGTGGTATACGTCTACGACGCCGCAAAGGCGAGCCGCGACGTGTTCTGGAAGGTCATGGGCGTGTGCCTGGGGGCCTGCATACTTTCGGCCACCTGGTTTGGAATAATTCCGGTGCTGGTATGCGTGTTCATATTCGTGCCGAAGTGGGTAAACAAGTACATAGCCCTCAGAAAAGGCATAGAGGAAATCGCAGAGGGAAACATCGACTACAAGATAGAAATAACCGACGACGGAGAGCTGGACAGGCTTTCCGGGAAGGTGAACGAGATTTCGGAAGCGGTATCCCTTGCCGTTGACGAGGAGCTTAAGAGCAGGCAGATGAAGGTGGACCTCATCTCCAACGTGTCCCACGATCTCAGGACGCCGCTGACGTCCATGATAACGTACATCGACCTTCTGAAGAGCGAAGGCCTGGGCAGTGAAAATGCTCCCGAGTACCTGAGGATAATAGACGAAAAGACGGTGCGTCTGAAAAAGCTGACCGACGACCTTTTCGAGGCGGCAAAGGCTTCCAGCGGCGCTATACCGGTAAACCTTGAGAAAATCGAAATGATTTCCATAGTCAATCAGGCTCTTGCCGAGGTGGGAGAAAAGCTTGACGCCGCCGGGCTGCAGATTTTGTGGGGCAGGAAGCCCGAAAAGGCCGAAATCATGGCCGACGGCCAGCTTTTGTGGAGAGTCATAGAAAACCTTCTGACAAATGCAGCAAAGTACGCGATGCCGTCAAGCCGCGTATACATCGACATATTTGAAGAAGAGGAGAACCGGATGCGCCTTGAGATAAAGAACGTTTCGAGGGAGCCTCTCAACATCAGCGCAGACGAGCTCACCGAAAGATTCACCCGGGGAGACCGGTCGAGAAACACCGAAGGAAGCGGACTGGGGCTTTCAATAGCCAAGGACCTGACGGGACTTATGGGAGGAGAGTTTAAAATCTACATCGACGGAGACCTGTTCAAGGCCGCGGTGATTCTCGAAAGAGCATAAGGCCGCAAAAGGCTAAAAAAGTCTATGAAAAATCATCCTGCTTATGTATAATTATATGAGCAGGATTTTTTTAAGGATTGAGACCATAGAGGAGAGACAGATGAAAGAAAAATACATAGAAGAACTTAAGGCGGGAATGGAGATAACCGATTTCTTCATGGTGAAATCGGTTGCCATAAGGCTGGGCTCCAATAAGAAGCAGTATCTGGATCTCACTCTTGCCGATAAGACCGGTGAGATTTCAGCGAAGAAGTGGGACATTACGGAGCAGGAGATTCAGACTTTGTCGGAGATAAAGGACGGAGACCTGATAAAGGTAAAGGCCCAGGTGACCCAGTGGCAGGGCGTGAACCAGCTGAGGATAAACCGCATCAGGAAGTCCGCAGTTTCGGACGGTCTTCTGATGGAGGACTACATAAAGGCAGCGCCGGAGCGTCCGGAAGCCATGTATAAGTACATATATTCCGTAGCCGAGACCATGGCCGACGAGGATTTAAAGAAGCTGTGCACCAGGGTGCTGACGGACAACAGGGAAAAGCTCATGTACTACCCTGCGGCGTCCAAGAACCATCACGCCGAGTTTGCGGGACTTTTGTACCATATAAAGAGAATGCTCATGGCGGGCTTAAGGCTTTGCGAGGTTTACACCATACTGGATAAGGAACTGGTGGCGGCCGGAGTAATCCTTCACGACATGGAAAAGCTGCGGGAGATAGAGTCCAACGAGTACGGAATGTCGCCGGGATATTCCACGGAGGGCCAGCTTCTGGGACACATAGTTCAGGGAGTGAGAGAGCTTGAGAAGATTACGGCGGAGCTGGATTTTCCGAGGGAGAAGGCACTCATGCTGGAGCATATGATTTTATCCCATCACTACGAGCCGGAGTTCGGAAGCCCGAAGCGGCCTATGTTTCCGGAGGCCGAAATACTTCACTATCTGGATATTATGGACGCCAGAATGTTCGACATGGAGGAGGCTTTAAAGGGCGTGGAGCCGGGAGCGTTCTCCGAGAAGGTATGGACTCTTGACGGCAGGAGAGTATATAGATCTATGTATCAGGCAGAAGAGTAAATGGAAGAGAAAAAGGGTGTTTTAACGGAGATAATTTTTCATAACGAAGAGAACGGCTACACCGTGGGAGTCTTTGAGACGGAGGAGGAATACTTCACCTGCGTTGGCTGTATCGCAGAACCGAGAAAGGGCGCGACATACAGGCTCACGGGAGAGTTTAAGGTTCATCCTGGATACGGAGAGCAGTTTTCCTTTACGGCATGTGAAGAGGTGATGCCCGAGGGAACAGATGAAATAAGGGCTTTTCTGGCATCGGGAGCCGTAAAGGGCATAGGCCCGAAGACGGCAGCACTCATAGTCGAAAAATTCGGAGAGGACACCCTTAAGATAATGGGAGAATCCCCTGAAAGGCTGACGGAGATTTCAGGAATAGGGGAGAAGAAGGCTAAACAGATAGGAGAAAGCTACGCCGTACGCAGGGAGTTTGCCGGAGTATCACTTCACTTTCAGAAATACGGGATTACTTCCGACCAGGCGTATAAGCTGTACAGGGCCTACGGCACGGAGGCCGTGGCTCTCATAGAGGAAAACCCGTACAGGCTGGTGGACGAGGTATACGGCTTCGGCTTCAAAAGGGCAGACGCCATAGCGGAAAAGCTGGGCATCGAAAAGGAAAGTCCTTTCAGGATTTCCAGCGGAATAACGTACGCCCTGTGGTTTTACGCGGGAGAGGGAAGCGCATACGTGCCTTTGGACGAGCTGTGCGAAAAGGCGTCGGGACTCCTCGACGTGGCCCCGGACAAAGTCCGCGACATGATCGTGACCATGGCCTTTGAGGGCAAGGTTCAGCTCGACACCGTGGCAGGCGTCACGTCAGTCTATCTGTTTTTGTTCTACGAGGCGGAGCAGCGGGTGTGCCGGAACCTTCACCTCATCAAAAACGTCAGCATAAAACCCCTTAAGGCCGACCCGGACAGCATGATAGCCATGACTGAAAGGGAAAAGGGAATAACCCTTTCGGACAGGCAGAAGGAGGCCGTGAAAAACTCCATAACCGGCGGATTTTCCGTAATCACCGGAGGACCGGGAACGGGAAAGACCACCATCATAAACACCATAATAAATATTTTCGAGTACAGCGGCCTGAAGACGGCCATAGCGGCTCCGACGGGGAGGGCTGCAAAGCGTATAACGGAGACAAGCGGAAGATACGCATCCACCGTCCACAGGCTTTTGGAATACTACTATAACGATGCCGCAGACGAGATGGTTTTCGGACGCAACGACGAAAACCGGCTGGAGTACGATGCGGTGATAGTGGACGAAGCGTCCATGATAGACATACTTCTGATGAAAGCTCTGACCGACGCCATAGCGCCGGGAACCAGGTTCATCATGGTGGGGGACGCGGATCAGCTTCCTTCCGTGGGAGCGGGCAACGTCCTTGCCGATATAATAGAGAGCGACTATGCCAACACGTCCCGGCTTACGGAGATATTCCGCCAGGCGGGGGAAAGCCTCATAGTGGTAAACGCCCACAGGATAAACAAAGGCGAGTATCCTTCATATAACGAAAAGGACAAAGACTTTTTCTTCATGGAGCGCCGCCGGGAGCAGGACGTGTCGGAGCTGATAAAGGACCTTGTGACGAGAAGGCTTAAGACATATTACGACGACCTCGATCCTGTCCGGGACATTCAGGTGCTGACTCCGGCAAAAAAGGGAGTTCTCGGAAGCGTGGCCTTAAACCGGATGCTTCAGGAGGCTCTTAATCCGCCGGCGTCCGGTGTCCCGGAGAAGAAGTACGGAGAGAAAATTTTCCGCGCCGGCGACAAGGTGATGCAGATAAGGAACAACTACCAGATTGGCTGGAAAAGCCGCAGGGACTTTTCAGAGGGAGAGGGAATCTTCAACGGAGACGTGGGCTTCATACAGTCCATAGATAAGGAAAGCGGCATACTGTCCGTCATGTTCGACGAGGACAAGGTAGCGGATTACGACTTTTCCATGCTGGACGAGCTGGAACTTGCCTATGCGGTTACCGTACATAAGAGTCAGGGCAGCGAATTTCCCGTAGTTGTCATGCCTGTCATGTGGTTTCCGCCGGTTCTCGCAACGAGGAATCTCCTGTATACGGCGGTTACCAGAGGTAAGCGGGCCGTGGTTCTCTGCGGAAGTGAGGACAGAATTAGGGCCATGGTGGACAATAACCGTATAAGTTTAAGATATTCGGGCCTTAAGAGCAGGCTCGCAGACATGCTCATGAGGGAAGAAAGGGATCAGGGATGAAGATAATCGACAGGGCTGCGGAGCTGGTTTTTCCACAGCACCTTTACTGCGGCTGCTGCGGGAACATAATAGACGAAACCAGACAGTACGGACTTTGCGACCACTGTCTGTCACACTTCGGCTGGAACACGGACGGCCTTGACGTGATAGACGGAATGGCCGCCGGAGCGTGTCTGGACTACGGCATTTACGAGAGAACACTCATCTTCGGGCTGAAGTACAAGGGGAGAAAGTACCTGGCCCGTGACATCGGGGCCATAATGGCGGATAAAGTGCAGGCTCTGGGTCTTGACAAAAGCTGCGACGTCATAGTACCCGTGCCGCTTTACAGGGCCAAGGAGAGAAAGCGGGGCTTCAATCAGGCGGCTCTCATAGGAAAGCACCTTGCCCGGCTTACGGGCATGGAGTGCGTTTCCGACATGCTCTGCCGCACGAGGGAAACGGCTCCCATGCGAAGTCTGGGCCCTGCGGAGAGAAGGTGGAACATAGAAGGCAGCATAGCCTTTAACGAAAAATACGCCGGGCGGGTTTCGGGCCGCCGGGTGCTTCTCATAGATGACTTTTACACTACAGGAAGCACGGCCCTGGAATGCCGGCGGGCTCTCGTTTCCGGCGGCGTCGCCGAAGTTACGTTTTTAGCATTTGCGGCAAGGCGAAGCAGGGATACGGGAGACGCTGCGAACGCCATGGGAAGATAAAAACTTAAAACGGTATGACAGATGTCTGTGTCTGTGGTTGAAAATCCAGGCCAGCTACGGGCGAAGGGATCCACGTAAGCTGATCCGCAGGGCGGCAGTGATCATGGCGTAGCTTAGAAGTAAGTCCTCGGGAAAATCCCGGTCAAGGCAAGTGTGGGGGCAAAGACCAGGTCAGGCAGACATCTGTCATGCCGTTTTATTATTGCACGGCGACAGGAACAGGGGTTCTTCGACGGTCGGAAAGGGTCGGACCGGCCGGTTTGACAAAATCGCCGGATAAAGCAAAAAGGTCAAGGCGATTTTTGACATTTTAATGTTGCTGGACGGGAGAGGTCAAGAAAATCATCGATCATCATGATTATATCCTTGACATTTCGTATGAGTCGGGTTGAAAATGTCAAATTTCACCTTGACAAACTATTTTGTTTTTAAGGATTTTGTCAAACCGGAAAGCCCCTTAATGATGCATAGAAAGACTGGACGGAAAAGGGTCTGAACAAGGGGCTGAACACTTGAAAAAAACAGGTGCAAAACCTACTATGCTGTGATAAAATGTACTATATAATGTAAAAAATCGAGGAGGCAAAACATGCTGCAGTTTGAAACGGGTCAGGATAATTCAGCTGTAATAAAGGTTGTAGGCGTCGGCGGAGGCGGATGCAACGCAGTAAACAGAATGATTGAGGCGGGACTGAAGGGCGTTCAGTTCATCGCCATGAATACAGATAAACAGGCTCTTGCCAAGTGCAATGCGGAGACTAAGATACAGATAGGAGAAAAGCTCACCAGAGGACTCGGCGCAGGCGGAAATCCCGAGGTAGGACAGCGTTCCGCCGAGGAAACCATAGACGAAATCAGGGCAATACTTGAAGGAGCCGACATGGTGTTCATCACCGCAGGTATGGGCGGAGGCACGGGAACCGGAGCAGCCCCTATAATTGCAAAGGTATCCAAGGATATGGGAATACTCACCGTTGGAGTTGTAACCAAGCCGTTCTTCTTCGAGGGAAAGAAGAGAATGACCCAGGCAGAGCTGGGAATCAAGTTCCTGAAGAAATACGTCGATTCCCTTGTAATCGTACCTAACGACAAGCTCCTCCAGAATTCGGAGAAAAACACCACCATGCTTCAGGCGTTTGCAATGGCTGACGACGTGCTGAGACAGGGCGTACAGGGCATATCGGATCTCATCTGCGATTCCGCTATAATCAACGTGGACTTCGCGGACGTGAAATCCGTAATGACCAACAGAGGAATAGCTCACATGGGCGTGGGCAGAGGCTCCGGCGAAGACAGAGCCAAGGAAGCCGTTAAGACAGCCATCGAGAGCCCGCTCCTTGAGACTACCATTGACGGAGCCAAGGCTATACTCCTCTACGTTTCCGGCGGATACGACCTGGGAATGCTGGAGGTTCAGGAGGTTGCAAGCCTCGTTGAGGAAAAGGCCGACAAAGACTGCATACTCATATTCGGAGCCGCAGTAAACGAGGAGATGAAGGAAGAGATTGCAATCACCGTAATCGCAACAGGCTTTGGCGGAGGTCTTGACGAGGGAATCGAAGGACTGGGATTCAACAGAGTAAAGACCAGTCCGGAACCTGAAGAAGTCGTTACCGAGGACGGACTTACGGGAAGAACCGTAACCTTGAGCGACATCTTCGGAGAAGCCGGAGAAGAGGAAGAGGGAGATTCCAGATTCGGAATTCCGCAGTTCCTTAATAAATAACCTTTGACGCTTTTGAAAAGCCGGTAAATTGCTGCCGGCTTTTTGGCGATTATAAGCGGTATGTAAAACCGCGGTGTGTAACATCTATGGACAACGTCATAAGATCACAGGATAACCTGAGATACAGGGGCTGGCAGAAGCTGCTGAAAAAGAAATACAGGGACAGAGAAGGCCGGTGCCTCATAGAGGGCGATAACCTCATAGAGGAGGCGGACAGAAACGGAGTTAAAATCCACGGGATAATTCTTAAGGAAAACGCTCCGGTAAGAGACAGAACCCGCGCTGTTGCCGAAAAAGGCGTGCCGGTTACGATGCTTTCCGAAAAGCTTTTTACGGCTCTTTCCCAGACGGAGGCCAGTCAGGGGGCTCTTGCGGAAATAGAGATTCCCCGTTTCGGCGAAGGGGATATAGAAAGAGGCAGAGGCGGCAGCGGCAACATCGTAGTGCTGGACAGGCTTCAGGACCCGGGAAATCTGGGAACGATAATCAGGACGGCGGACGCTGCAGGCTTTGACGGGATAATATGCCTTAAGGGCACGGCGGAGGTCTGGTCCCCCAAGGTTATGAGGAGCGCGGCAGGATCGGTGTTCAGAGTGCCGACGATATACGCCGGCAGTCCCGGGGAGCTCTTTGAGCTTATGGAAAGGACGGGAAAGAAGCTGGCCGTTACAGCCTTTGGCGAGGCGACGGGCCTGTGGGATGCGCCCATAGAAAGAGACACTGCCATAGTGATAGGAAACGAGGCAACCGGCGTCGGCGAAGAACTTATGCGCGCCGCGGACCTTAAGATAAAAATCCCCATGTACGGGGAGATAGAATCCCTCAACGCCGCAGTGGCAGCGGGGATTATCATGTACGAATCAGTAAGAAAATATACAGGAGAGGATCGAGAAAATGCAGGAAAGACTGAATGAAATGCTTGAAGAAGCAAAAGGGCTCATCGAAGGAGCCGGTTCGATTTCCGAAATCGAGGAGCTGAGAGTAAAGTATCTGGGCAAGAAAGGCCAGGTTACGGAGGTTCTCAAGTCCATGGGCAAGTTGCCGCCGGAAGAGAAGAAGGAGCTTGGAAAGAGCGCCAACATGGTAAAGGGTCAGATTGACAGCCTCATTACCGAAAAGACGGCAGAGCTGAGAGAGAAGGAAAAGAACGCCAGACTGGCAGCAGAGAAGATCGACGTTACAGAGCCGGGAAAGGAAGTAAAGTTCGGAGTCAAGCACCCTATAACCCAGATCATCGACGAGGTTGTGGGAATATTTAAGTCCATGGGCTATTCCGTATACGAAGGCCCGGACGTTGATACAGTCTTTAATACATTTGACGGCCTTAACTCGCCGCCGACCCATCCGTCCAGAGATATGACGGACACCTTCTACGTTACCAAGGACATAGTTCTCCGCCCTCACACTTCGTCGGCGGAGATAAGAGCGGAGCTGGAACTTCCTACTCCTTATAAAATCGTAATTCCGGGAAGGACGTACAGGTGCGATACTCCTGATGCCACCCATTCCCATACTTTCCACCAGATAGAGATGATGGTGATAGGCGAGAACATCACCATGGCCGACCTTAAGGGTTCCCTTGACCACATGGCGAAGAAGCTCTTCGGACCTGAGACAAGAACCAAGTTCAGACCTCACCACTTCCCGTTCACAGAGCCGAGCGCAGAGATGGACGTATCCTGCTTCAAGTGCGGCGGCAAAGGCTGCAACGTGTGCAAAGGAAGCGGCTGGATTGAAATTTTAGGCTGCGGAATGACCCATCCCCATGTGCACAGAGCGGGCGGCATCGATACGGAAAAGTATACGGGCTTTGCCGTTGGAATGGGCGTAGAGAGAATAGCCATGCTGAAGTACGGCATCGACGACATCAGACTTCTCTACGAGAACGACATGAGATTTATCGAGCAGTTTAAATAGAGGAATAAGGAGTAACACGCGAAATGATAGTTTCATATAAATGGTTAAAGGATTACGTTAACATAGACGCTCCCGTAAAGGAGTTCTGCGACAGAATGATAATGTCCGGCTCCAACCTTGAGACCTGCAAGGCCATAGGAGAGGGAATCGAAAACGTCAAAATCGGCAGAATCGAAAAGATTGAAAAGCACCCTGACGCCGACAAGCTGGTAGTGTGCAGAGTGGACATGGGAGGCGGAGAGAGCCTTCAGATAGTGACCAGCGCGCCTAACGTATTCGAGGGAGCCTTCGTTCCCGTGGCGGTGGACGGAGCTGTGGTTCCGGGACCTCTTCACGGACAGCCTAAGGTAGAGGGCGGAGTGAAGATATCAAAGGGCGAAATGAGAGGAGTCCTCTCAGAGGGCATGATGTGCGGACCTCAGGAGCTGGGACTTTCGGACAAAGTGGCCCCTATAAACTCCAAGGACGGAATCTGGCTTCTGGAAGGGGACTGGAGCGAGCACCTGGGCGAGGACGTGGACAAAGCCTTAGATCTTCACGACTACGCCGTTGACTTTGAGATAACCCCTAACAGACCTGACTGCCTTTCCATGCTGGGAATGGCAAGGGAAGCGGCGGCAACCTTCGGAACGAAGATGATCTATCCCGATACGGAGTGCGAGAAGGTTATCTCAGAAAAGGCATCGGACTACATCAAGGTAGACGTAAATTCCGACCTCTGCAAGCGTTACACCGCCAGAGTTATTAAGAACGTGAAGATAGAGCAGTCTCCGTGGTGGCTCCAGAAGAGACTTATGGCAGCCGGCATGAGACCTATAAACAACATAGTAGATATAACCAACTTCGTAATGCTGGAGTACGGCCAGCCGCTCCACGCCTTTGACATCAGAAGTCTTGCAGGCGCTCACATCATCGTAGACACGGCAAAGGACGGAGACAGGTTCACAACCCTTGACGGCGCCGAAAGAGAGCTTACCTCCGATATGCTCATGATAAACGACGCGGAAAAGCCCGTAGCCGTTGCCGGAGTAATGGGCGGACTGAACTCCGAAATCGAGGACGACACCACCACCGTAGTCATAGAGTCTGCAACCTTTGTCGCCGACAGCGTGAGAAAGACCTCCAAGAAGCTGGGACTTCGCACCGAGGCTTCGGGAAGATACGAGAAGGGAATAGATCCTAACCTCTGCGAAAAGGCTGCCGACAGAGTCTGCAAGCTGGTGGAGATGCTGGGCTGCGGCGACGTTCTCACGGGATCCGTCGACGTATATAAGAATCCTGAAACTGCGCCTACGGTAACAGCAAGAGTGAGCAGAATCAACAGAGTTTTGGGAATCGACCTGGGAAGAGGCGACATGGTGAAGATACTGGAGGGCCTTGAGATGAAGGTGGAAGGAACCGGCGACGAGCTCATCGTCACTCCGCCTTCCGTAAGACAGGACCTTCTGGAGGAAGTAGACTACGTGGAGGAAATCGCCCGCATGTACGGCTACGACAATCTTCCTATGACTCTGCCTGATCTTCAGACAAAGGCTGAATTCTCCAAGAGCTGGCTTCTCCGCGACTTCGTGAGAGAAACCCTTTGCGCCATGGGAGCAAACGAGATTCAGACCTTCTCCTTCATGAACAACAAGACTCTTGATGCAGCAGGGATAGCAAAGGATTCCTGGGAGAGAGCCATGGTCGAGCTCATAAATCCTATGGGTGAGGATACGGCTTCCATGAGAACCATACTCACTCCGGGAATGCTGGAGGTTCTGGGAAGGAACTATTCCAGAAACGTAGAGGCCGTAAGAGCGTACGAAATCGGAACCGTGTTCATGAAGAACATGATAGACGAAAATCAGCTTCCTCACGAGTCCCTGGATCTTACCATAGGACTTTACGGCCAGGGAGAGGACTTCTTCACCCTTAAGGGAATGGTGGAGGCTCTTCTTGACCGCATAGGAATCGAAGGCGTTATCTACACTCCTGAAAGTGAGTACGGAGTATATCATCCGGGCAGATGCGCAAGGATTTCCGTAAAGACAGAGGCAGGCGAGGAGATAGAGCTGGGAATCATGGGAGAGGTTCACCCTGACGTTGCGGAAAACTTCGCCATAGGAACCCGCGCCTACTGCGCAGAACTCTTCTTTAACGTTCTCGTAGAGCTTTCGGGCCGTGAGATTCAGTACCATCAGCCGCCTAAGTACCCGTCAATCACCAGAGATATCGCTCTCGTAGTGGATGAGGACGTTACTGTGGGACAGATGGAAGACGTTATACACGAGGCTGCGGACGAGCTCTTAAGAGACGTGAAGCTCTTTGACATATACAGAGGAGCCCAGGTGGGAGAAGGAAAGAAGAGCGTAGCATTCAGCCTTACCTACAGACACGACGACAGAACCCTTACCGACGAGGAGGCCGACAGAGAGCACGCTCTCATAGCTGACGCATTAAGGGACAAGGTTGGCGCAAAGATAAGAGATAACTAAACTTTTCGGCAGGAGAAAGCTATGAGTAAAGTAACGGTAAAGATTTACGGACAGGAGTACACTATATCAGGAGAGAGAAGCGAGGAGGAAATCAGAGAGATAGCCTCCCACGTCGACAGCGAGATGCGGGCCATCGGAAGGCTTCTCAGCGACCCTTCGTCGGGAAGTCTTGCCGTGCTCACGGCGGTGAACATCGCCGAGGAATGCCACGGAATCCGGGAGGAAATGGCCGGGCTTAAGGCCGAAAACGACAAGCTGACGGAAACGGTAAAGTACTACGTGAACATGTGGGAGGAGGCGAAGAAGACCTCCAAGCAGAACCGTGACAGCATAAACGATATGAAGACGAAGAAGAAGGAGTACGAGGATCAGATAAAGGAGCTTAAGGCCAAGTGCGACGAGTACGAGAGCACGTTCTTCGAGCTTCAGATGGAGAACATTCAGCTTAAGAGCGAGCTGGAAAAGTATAAGAGAAAAGTCGAGTAGGGCGAGCGTTTTGCGCTCCCCTGCCGCAGGCTTTTGCAAAGAAGAAGTGAGGATTATGAATAAGAAAGCCCTGAGGGTTTTAGAATACGACAAAATACTGGAGCTTTTGAAGGCGGAGGCAGGCTCGGAGATGACGCGGGAGCTCATATCGAAGCTTACTCCCTACGACGATATCCGCACTATAAGAGAAGAATTAAGGTCAACTACAGAGGCGGTTGACCTTATTGTGCGTAAAGGACCTCTGCCTACGGGAGGCCTCCACGACATAGTAAAAGAGGTACAGTATGCGAAAAAGGGCGGAGTTTTAAACCTGAAGCAGCTTCTCACCGTCGCCTACGACATCGGAATCGCATCACGGGTGGTGACGTTTATGAAGGGAAGCGAAGTGCCCGAGGTTCCTCTGATTTCCGCCATGACGGACGTCATAGCGACCATGCCAAATCTTGAGGCGGAGATAGAAAGGTGCATACTGAACGAGGACGAGCTCAGGGATAACGCATCTCCCGAGCTCTCAAGGATAAGAAGATCCATAACCAGGCAGAACGAGGCCATAAGAGCGAAGCTGGACAGGCTGGTAAACGATTCGGCCAACAGAACCTATCTGCAGGATTCCATCGTTACCGTAAGAGACGGACGCTTCGTGATTCCTGTAAAGCAGGAGCACAGGGCTCACTTTCCGGGTATAGTTCACGACCAGTCAAAGGCGGGAGCCACTCTTTTCATAGAGCCTCAGGCCGTGGTGGAGCTGAACAACGGTCTCAGGGAGCTTGAGCTTGCAGAGGAGGCCGAAATCGCAAGGATTCTGGCGGAGCTCTCCTCCAGAGTGGCAGAGCACAGCGACCACATCAGAAACAATCAGGAACTTCTCCTGCGCCTTGATTTCATAATGGCAAAGGGAAAGCTCTCCAGAAAGATGGACGGGGAGGAGCCTGCCATAAGCGAGGATATGTCCCTGGTCATAAGAAAGGGAAGACACCCTCTCATCGACGGGAAGAAGGTGGTTCCTATAGACATTCGCATAGGAAGCGACTTCAGGACTCTCGTCGTGACGGGCCCGAACACGGGAGGAAAGACCGTCAGCCTTAAGACTACGGGACTTCTGTCCCTCATGGCCATGAGCGGACTTCACATTCCGGCAGGGGAGGGAAGCGCCATACCCGTATACGGAGAGATATTTGCGGACATCGGAGATGAGCAGAGCATAGAGCAGAGTCTTTCGACATTTTCGTCTCACATGAGAAACATAGTGGAAATAGTGGACGGAGCGGCCTTTGATACCCTGGTGCTGGTGGACGAGCTGGGAGCGGGAACGGACCCTACCGAGGGAGCGGCTCTTGCCATAGCGATTCTTTCAAAGCTCTACAGAAACGGAGCATGCACCATAGCCACCACTCACTACAACGAGCTTAAGAAGTACGCCCTGTCCACGGAGGGAGTTCAGAACGCCTCCATGGAATTCGACGTTGAGACATTAAGCCCTACGTATAAGCTTCTCATAGGAGTCGCCGGAAGGTCCAACGCCTTTGAGATTTCAAGAAAGCTGGGGCTTCCGTCTGACATAATAGACGAGGCGGGAAGGCTCATAGAGCGGGGAGACAAGGAGTTTGAGGACGTGCTTTCCGCCATAGAAGAGGACAGAAAGCAGGCTGAGCGCGACAGAGACGAGGCAGCCGCAATAATTGAGGCGGCAAGGCGGGAAAAGGCGGACATAGACGCCAAAGTCGCTACCCTCAAGAAAAAGCGGGAAAAGATAATCGAGGACGCCAGGGCAGAAGCCAGAGACCTTATAAGAGAGGCGAGGGAGACGGCCTCCGACGTGGCAAAGACTCTTAAGGAACTGGAGCACGTTCCCGATAAGTACGAGAGGAGAAAGAAGCTTTCGGAAAGCCGGGCAAGGCTTCGCGAGGAGGAGGACAAGTACGCCTCCGGCATAGTGAGGAGAATCAACGCCGAGCCTGTTACGGCCGATAAGATTAAAACCGGAGACAGGGTGAAGATACTCACCCTGAACCAGAACGGCGAGGTTCTGACTCTTCCCGATTCAAAGGGAGATCTTACGGTCAGCATCGGAATGATGAAGCTTGCCGTAAACCTTAAGGACATCGCCCTCATAAACGACGGAACGCAGAAAAAGCAGCAGGAGAAAAAGACGAAGTACGGAGGGCTGTATAAGTCCAAGGCCATGAGCGTATCGGCATCCATAAACGTTCAGGGAAAGAACCTTGAAGACGCTCTCATGGACGTTGAAAAGTACATCGATGACGTATACATGGCAGGTCTTGAGAAGGTGACCATAATTCACGGAAGAGGCGAGGGAATCCTTAAGAACGGAATAAGGGATATGCTGCGCCACAATAAATCGGTGAAATCCTTCAAGGCCGGAACGTATAACGAAGGCGGCGAAGGGGTTACCATCGTCACCATGAGGAGGAGTTAATATGTATCTTGTGAGCAGGTGCCTTACGGGCGTGAACTGCAAATACGACGGCGGAAACAACCGGAACGGGCAGGTTATTGAGTTCTGCAGAACCCATAAGGTCTGCACCGTTTGTCCCGAGGGAGAATCGGGACTGGGATGTCCGCGTGCCCCGGCAGAGTTTGAGCCGGGAGGAACGGGAAAGATAGTCGACAGAGACGGAAGAGACGTTACGAAGGAGTTTATCCGCGGCGCTGAAATCGCCCTTGAGAAAGCTCTTAAGGCGGCAAAGGAAGCCGGCGAGGACATAGAAGGCGCCGTTTTAAAGGCGAAAAGCCCTTCCTGCGGCAGCGGACGTATTTACGACGGAACCTTTACGGGAACTCTCACGGACGGAGACGGCTGCTTCACGAAGATGCTTAAAGAAATGGGTATAGATGTAATATCGGAAAAGGAGTTACAGGAAAATGATAAATTTTAAAGAAGAAATAGCCGGGATAATAGCAGGTCAGGTTGAATCCCTTACGGAGGCCGAAATAGCCGACATCATAGAAATCCCTCAGGACAGTAAAATGGGAGACTACGCATTTCCGTGCTTCCGCCTTGCAAAGGTTCTCAGAAAGGCTCCCCCTCTCATCGCAAAGGACATAGCCTCCGCCATAGAGGAAAGCGACCTCTTTGATAAGGTTGAGCCGGTAAACGCCTACGTGAATATGTTCATCGCAAAGGAAAAGCTCATAGAGAGCACCGTAAGCGAGGTTATCGCAAAGGGCGACGATTTCGGAAAGAGCGACGAAGGCCATGGGAAGAAGGTCATAGTGGAGTTCTCGTCTCCAAACATCGCAAAGCCTTTCCATATCGGTCACATCAGAAGCACCGTGATAGGAAACTCCCTATATAAGATTTTCGATGCCATGGGCTACGACGTGTTCAGGATCAACCATCTGGGAGATTACGGAACCCAGTTCGGAAAGATGATCTGCGCCTACAGACACTGGGGCAACGCGGAGGACGTAAAGAGAGAGCCTATAAAGACGCTGCTCTCATACTATACAAAGTTCCACGTTGAGGTGGAGACCCATCCGGAGCTTGACGATGAGGCCCGCGAGATTTTCGCAAAGCTTGAAAAGGGAGAGAAGGAGGAGGTGGAGCTCTGGCAGTGGTTCAGAGAGGAAAGCCTCAAGGAATTCACCAGAGTATACGACATGCTGGACATCTCCTTCGATTCATATAACGGCGAAAGCTTCTACTCGGACAAGATGCCGAGATTCGTAAAGGAGCTTAAGGAAAAGGGACTTCTCAAGGAGTCTCAGGGAGCACAGGTTGTGGACCTGGAGGAGTACGGTCTGGGGACAGCTCTCATAACAAAGTCAGACGGTTCCACCCTTTACATCACCCGCGACATTGCGGCAGCTGTTTACAGAAAGGAAACCTACGATTTCTATAAGAACATCTACGTCGTGGCTTCCCAGCAGAACCTCCACTTCCAGCAGTGGTTCAAGATTCTGGAGCTCATGGGCTACGACTGGGCAAAGGATTGCGTTCACGTTCCTTTCGGCCTCGTAAGCCTTGAGGAGGGAACCATGTCCACGAGACACGGGAGAGTGGTGTTCCTGGAGGACGTTTTAAACAAGGCCGTTGAAAAGACGAGAGAGATCATCGCCGAAAAGAACCAGAACTCTGACCTCGACATCGACCAGGTAGCGAAGGAAGTGGGAATCGGCGCCGTAATATTCCAGGAGCTTTCCAACAACCGCATCAAGGACTACACCTTCAAGTGGGACAAGGTTCTCAACTTTGACGGCGAGACGGGCCCTTATGTTCAGTACACCCACGCAAGGTGCGCCAGCGTAATCAAAAAGGCGGGAGAGGATACGGTTAAGAAGGCGGAGAACACCGCCGGCCTCGACTACGGCTACCTTACGTCCGAAAGCGCCTACGAGCTCACTAAGCTTCTCTACAGGTTCCCTGACGTGATTAAGGACGCCTGCGAGAAGTACGAGCCTTCCATCGTGACGAGACACATAGTGGACATGGCTCAGGGCCTGAACAAGTTCTATCACGACGAGCACATTCTCACCGACAACGACGAGGAAAAGGCTGCCAAGGTTGCCCTGGTAATGGCGACAAAGACTGCAATAAAGAACGGTCTTGCTCTCCTGGGCATGAAGGCACCTGAGAGAATGTAGGAGAAAGGGATACAGGATATGAGATATATAGGAGACATCTACAGACCGCCCAGCGAGGCGTACAGCCTGCTGGTTCAGGTCACCATAGGCTGTTCTCACAACAAATGCACATTTTGCGGCATGTCCAAGGCGAAGCAGTTCAGAGTGCGCCCGGTGAACGAGGTCATAGAGGATCTGGAGGACGCAAGGAGGACTTATGCCAGAGTGGGGAGGATATTCCTCTGCGACGGCGACGCTCTCTGCCTTTCCACTGACAAGCTGCTTGTAATACTGGATAAGATAAGGGAGCTGTTTCCAGAGTGCGAGAGAGTGGGTATCTACGGCTCGGCAAAGGACGTTTTGAGAAAGACTCCCGAGGAACTTGAGACCCTTAAAACCCATGGCCTTGGAATCATCTACATAGGAGCGGAATCGGGAAGCGAGAGAATCCTTCAGATGATAAACAAAGGCGTCAGCCGGGATCAGCTCATAGAATCCGTAAGAAAGATAGAAGATGCGGGAATCCCCGCGTCGGTAACCTTCATCTCCGGCATGGGCGGAAAGGCGCTCTGGAAGGAGCACGCCGTCGAGACCGGAAAGATGATAACGGAAATGAACGCATCTTATGTGGGACTGCTCACTTTGATGCTTGAGCCGGATGTGCCGCTGGCGGAGGATATAAGGAGCGGAAAGTTTCAGGTTTTGACGGGAGAGGAAGTGGTGCAGGAGACATACCTTCTTCTTCAGAACGCAGAGCCTGCCGGCCCGTGCGTATTCAGGAGCAACCACGCCTCCAATTACGTGTCGCTTCGGGGGAACCTTCCGCAGGACAGAGACAGAATGCTCGCCCAGCTTAAGAGAGCCATGGACGACACGGAGCTTTTAAAGGACGAGCGTTTCAGAATGCTTTAACGAAGTGCTTCAGAAAGAGGGAATTCTTTTGAGGATTTTGCTTACAACCCTAAACGCCAAATACGTTCATTCAAATCTTGCCCTTAAGTACCTCTACAACGTGACGGTGGACTCGGGCCTCGATATCGAGCTTCGCGAATACACCATAAACCACGAGCTGGAGGCGGTTTACGTGGACATCTTAAGAGGACGCTACGACATCGTCTGCTTTTCATGCTACATTTGGAACATAGAGCAGATAAAACCTTTGTGTAGGGACCTTAAAAAGGCATGCCCCGACCTTAAGATTCTCCTTGGCGGCCCTGAGGTCACCTACGGAGCGGAGGACTTCCTTTCGGAAAATCCGTGGGCGGATTACATAATCCGCGGAGAGGGCGAGCTTGCAATGTTTCAGTTCGTAAAGTCTCTGGTTCTGGGGGATAAGAAGTTCTCCCGGGTCGGGTCACTTACGTACCGCCGGGTCGGGAGAATCGTCAGCAGCCCCGACTGCCCTCAGGTTCCCATGGAAAAGCTTCCTTTTCCTTACGCAAGGCTTGACGTTGAAAGGGACAAAGTGGTCTACTACGAATCCTCAAGGGGCTGCCCTTACTCCTGCGGCTACTGCATATCCTGCCTGGACAGGAGTATGAGGTTTCTGCCCATGGAGAGAGTGCGCAGAGAGCTTGACTACTTTCTCGCCATGGAAGTGAGGCAGGTCAAGTTCATAGACAGAACCTTCAACGCCGACAGAATGAGGGCTATTTCAATCTGGAACCACCTCATTGATAACGACAACGGAAAGACAAACTTCCACTTCGAGATTTGCGCGGATATCCTGGACGACGATGCCATAAAGACCATAAGCAGAGCCCGCCGGGGACTCTTCCGCTTCGAGGTGGGAATTCAGAGCACGAACCCTCTGGTTCTCTCGTCGGTGGGAAGAAGCGGCGACCTTTACAGGCTGATGGAAAACACGGAAAAGCTCCTTGCTCTGGGAAACTGCGAAGTCCACGCCGACCTTATCGCAGGACTTCCATACGAGAACTACGCATCTTTTGCGAGAAGCTTCAACAAAGCCTACGCTTTAAGGCCTCACGAGCTTCAGCTGGGCTTTCTGAAGGTGCTCAAGGGAACGCCTGTCGCAGGCGACGCGGAGGCAAACGGCATAATCTACAGAGACGAGGCGCCTTACGAGGTCATATCGACGGCGCACATTTCGGCGGCGGAGCTTGCGCGGCTTAAGATGATAGAAACGGTATTAGACCTCTACTACAACCGTGGAGGCTTCGATGAAACTCTGGAGTATCTGGACTGCGCAGTGGCCGAAAACAGCTTTGAGTTCTACGAAAAGCTGGCGGGATTCTACTACGACTGCGGCTACCACAGGAAGAACCATACGAAAGAAGATCTGTACCGGATTCTGCTGAAGTTCGCAGAAAGCTTTGGCGGGAAGACCGGCGAAATATACATAAAAACCCAAAGACACCTGGCCGGGGACATGAAGAGATTTCTAAACCCCGAGGCCATTAAGAGATTTATAAGAAAGGGCTGGGAAATTTAAATGACAGACGCAAACCGCATACCCGACCGCATAGGAGAATACCTGATTCCTCACCTGAAGGAATACATCTTCGACGAGCTGTCGGAGGGATATCTGAAGAAGGCGGGACTTGACGATATCCTTACGGGAGTTCCCGTTCCCGTTCGCATAGGCGAGGTGAAGGGCCTTACAACCCTTAAGATTGCGCAGAACATGGCCTTTGTCATAGGCTGCGACGTAAACTTCAGACACCGGGACAGCTACATCGCCTACATAACCCGTCTCTTCACAAAGGATTTCGTAAAGCCTCTCATAAACGACGGCGTTGACGGCGCGGCAAAAAACGACTTCGATTACGCATGCATCATGTTTCGGGCGGCTCTTCTCATCGACCCGGGCAACCCGGACGCCCTCTACTGCTACGGCAGGGCATGCAGGGACGCCTACGAAAAAGGCGAGGGCGAGGACTTCGTGGGCAGATTCAAGGCCGAGTCCCTGGAAGCCTTCGAGAAGCTGACCCTTGCAAAGCCGGACTTCGACATGGGATATTACTTCCTCGGCTACGGATACCTGAACCTGGGGCTCTACATGAAGGCAAAGCTGACCTGGGAGGAGTTCATGAAGCTTTCCGGTAACGGGGAGATGAAGTCGGAAATCGCCCAGTGGCTTGAAAAGCTTTCCGAGCCGGTGAAGATAGAAGAAGGCTACAACAAAGTGATTTCAGGCCGCTTTCAGGAAGGCATCGACATTCTCTCGCCGTACAGGGAAGACCCCCGTTTCAACAACTGGTGGCCTCTCTGGTACTACCTGGGCCTCGCCTACGACGAGCTGGGCGACGACGAAACGGCGAAGGAGTGCCTGCTGAAGGTGCTGACTTTGTCCCCGTCAAACACCGAGGTCATGGAAGCCCTTGCCGCCATCTACGAGGCCGAAGGGGACGAGGAGAAGGCGGCAAAGTACCGCCAGAAGGTCAGGATAGTCAGGGAAAACCGGGAAGCCGAGAAGGCGGCGAGAAATCCGGGAATTTCGTAAGGCAGAAAGGAAATCAGCGCGTTAACCTTTTTGGGCGTTACATCTCAAAAAGGTTAACAGCCAATATATTGAAGATGGGTCTCGTTGAAAAGCTTCGAAGAGCAGGATTTGAGATGACCTTTTGTTCCTCTGACAAGTAAACGGTTGGTTTGCCACAATAGTGCTATTAAGGGATTCTTGGAAAATAAGTTTGCCATAAACTCTGAATCCAGATAGCTCGTGGCAAACTTTTTTCTATTTTTAGGTAGAGTAGATGACAGAAGATGTATCTACAGCTGAATTAAAAGTAAAATTATCCCATAAATTGACATATAATAATATAATTGGAATCATCGACCGGCTTCTGAGCCTAAAAGTTTGCAACGACATCAGTCTATTGGATATGTACGGCAAACTCGGTTTTCCAAGGGAACAGTCAAACAAATATCTATGGCAAACAGAACTTATTAGAATCGAAAGGCGGACTTAAGACAGCCGTAATTTCTATCAAATTTGTGTCGGCATCGATTTTAGGAATGGTTTGCGTGGGAGAAGTGAGTCTTGACATAGCCGAACGGCTATAATATAATGAAACAAATTAGAATATAGCCGTATGGCTAAATTCAATCGGAACTGCAAATATAATAGCCGAACGGCTAAAAATGCAAAACCTGAAAGGGGATATAGCCGAACAGCTGGATTTTTTGAGAGGTGAAAATGAAAATCACATCCACAAAGGAACTGGGTGAGGCCATGAGGAAAAGACGAAAGGAACTGGGATATACTCAAGGGTATATTGCAGAGTATACCGGACTCAGCGCCAGCTTCATCTCTAATCTGGAAAACGGGAAGGAAACCGCCGAAATCGGGAAGACGCTTTTCCTTATAAATCTGCTTGGGATGGATTTGGAGATAAAAGAGAGGGGTATGTAGAGTGCAGCCGTTACACGTATACATAGAAATTGACGGTAAGCAGACGCCTGTGGGAATCATCACCGGAAATTCACCGCACGATGCGGTCTTTGTCTATTCTGAGGAATACATAGAATCAGGATATCCTGCTATATCGATAAGCCTTCCGGTTTCTGAGGCGCCATTTACTCCGGAAAAAACGAGAAATTTCTTTGAAGGGCTGTTGCCTGAAGGTTTTGCCAGAAAATCCGTGGCAAGCTGGATACATGCATCTGAAGATGATTACCTTACCATCCTCAGAGCTTTGGGGTCAGAGTGCCTTGGAGCAGTTAAAATTTTAGCCGGTAAGGAAGAAGCTGAGGGATACGAAGAGCTCTCCATGCAAGAGGTTAGAGCTCTTGCTGCTGAAGGCGCATCAAAATCCACAGAGCTGGTTACGCAGGCGCATCTGTCACTTACAGGTGCTTCGGGCAAAGTGGGACTTTACTATGACAAAGAAAGCAACCGGTGGTACATGCCTAAAGGTAATGCGCCGAGCACACATATAGTCAAACAAAGCCACATCAGGCTTTCGGGAATCGTTGCAAACGAGCAGCTATCCCTTTTAACGGCATCTAAAGTTGGAATAGATATTCCCAAAAGCTTTATCATCAACACGGGAAATGGGAAGGACGCAGACGTTCTCCTTGCAACCGAAAGGTATGACAGACTGATAAATGAGGAATCCCGTAGTTTGGACGGACTTATCGCGCCTTTCAGGCTGCATCAGGAGGACTTCGGACAGGCGCTTGGCATTGCGGCACGGGATAAATACGAGGATGAAGGGAAAGCATATCTTCCGGAACTGTTTCATATTATAAGATCGTATTCGGCAAATCCGATGGAGGATCAGATTAAGCTTTGGAAGATACTTGTGTTCGACTACCTTGTGGGAAATACGGA